>CAMWVF010000332.1 GCA_947177545.1 uncultured Clostridia bacterium
GAATAATATGTATTTACTCTTTTTCAAAGAGTAGTAAATATAGTTACTTTTTATTCAAATAACTATAGCAGTTTGAATAAAAATTGTCAATAATCTAAACTATAATTATGAATATGAAAACTAATTTTAATATAGGTGAGCGAATTCATGAACTGCGGTTGAACAGTGGATTAAGTCAGGAAAAGCTTGCACTGCGGGCAAATATCACCACAACTTATCTTGGCTTGTTAGAAAGAAATCTGAAAAATCCAACGGTAAAAATAATTGAACAGATATGCAATCAATTAAATATCAGTCTGAGCGACTTTTTTTCTCCATCTCATACCCCTGAAAATTCAGAAGATGCCGTCTCTCTGCAAATCCTTGCACAGATAAGCGACAAAAGCGAGGACGAAAAGCTGTTGATTCTTCAGACTGTAAAGAATATTTCAAAATTGTGTGACCTCTCAAAGAAGCAGGCCTTGGATGCCTTACAGAAAGATGCACAAAAAGGATAACGTACTCTGGTGTATATGATCCTTTTTATTTTCGTGTTATTTTTTCCAGTCTCTTCAAACACATTACTCACCGCCCTTCCAAAACACACAAAAAGAACCGTTCTTAGGGCTTTTAAATCCTCAAAAACAGTCCTCTTAAGTACGCCGCAGACTTCGCCCTCAACACCTTGGTTAAGAGTTATAGTGTGTAACATGCTGCAGCCTGAAGGCTGTATTTTTTTGCTCTTGTTTCAGGGTTGCCTGTGGCGCGCGGAGCGGTTATAATATAACTGCTGTGTTGCCTCCAGTAGAAAGGAGGTGAGCTTTGTGCAAGAATTTATGGTGTCTTTTATAATCTCCGTATTGGCGGGTGTAGTTGCTTACTATATCTGCAAGTGGCTGGATGGGGATGATACATAAGCACAGCCCAACCCAAAATGAAAGCCTCGGAACTGTGACTTCCGGGGCTTTCTTCTTGGCTTTGTGCTTTATGATGTCTTTGCCTACTTGTAATATACCATGCCCTTCCTTGTTTGTAAACCTTTTTGTAACACATTTTTCTGCAGCTGCTTTGGCGGACGTCTTCTTTGTCATACATATTTTTTTGTTTGCTTCTGTCCATGCTGCTTCTACATATTTTGCCGGATGGCTGCGGAATATAAAATGCTCGGTGCTGACATTTACCGGCTTGATGATATTTTCTTTACCCGCGGTTATTAGCAAAACGGCAAAAAAAAGCACCAACCCCCGAGATTGCCTCGAAAATCGGTACTTCCGTGCGCCGCCAGGGGCTCGAACCCTGGACACCCTGATTAAGAGCTATATAGCCCTAGGGCACACGGTACACGAAAATTTGTCTGCGTGCGGTGGTCATAGCCTTTAGGCTCCCGCCGCGCGCGTTACTGTTTTTGAATATCTTTATATCACAACATATGAATTTATTTTGAATTTAAAGTTTTTAGTAATTCGTTGCCGTCTACTTCATCATGATAGTGTTCATCATTCAAGCTTAAGGCAAGGTTAAAAATTAATCTTTGATTTTCTTCTGAAGCAGTTCTATAAAGCCTTATTAACATTTGCTCGTTGCTTGTTAGTTTGTATCTTATCGGATTATTAGAACCTGTAACAAGGTAATCTATTGATACACCTAAAATATCTGCTATCTGACTTATATAGTTTATCGGCGGTGGACAATCTCTTTTTTTCCAACTAGCTACTGTACTTTGACCTATTCCTAATTCATTGGCTAGCTGTTGCTGTGTTATCTTCTCTTCTTTCATGGTTTCAAATATTCTTCCTACAATGGTATCATTCATATTTTTTCTCCTTTATCAAAAATTTGATATTTATTATTGACAAATTATTAAAAATTTGATATTTTTATATTATCGAATATTTGCTTGCGTCAGAATATTAAATATTTGCTTTATTTTAACACAAAATGTAGGTAAAAACAACTACATAATATGAGTGAAAAGATGAAAAAGCAAATAGTAAAGAGTATGGACGAACTTATAACAATTTTCCCCACTATGACAATTAGGCAGATTATGGAACTCTATCTTGATGTGCTTAAGAATATCAACGCCATCAATGCCCAGCTTGGAGCCTGTTCTTTTAGCCAAAATGTCGCTGACCTACTCGACAGCCTTTCACCGTGCCTTGAAGCAAGGGACTTTCTCGGCAACTACCTTGCACAATGCTTGTGTGACCTATCGGGCTATGACATTCCATAAATTCGCCTAAGTACTTAGGGCAGTGTGTCAAGGGGCAAGGAACGATACGCCGTAGGGCAACCCTTGACACACGGAAACAGCCGCCCACCCATAATGGTGTACGGGGTATGGTTGAGCCACGCTTAATCATACCCCTTGAGTGTAAAAGGCATACTCCGGTTGCTTTTTCCTCCCCCTGTTTCCTTTCATGCCCCGTGCGCGGAGCCGGAAGCCAAGGCATGAGCTCAGTTATCCCCTCCCCTCGAGGCTTTCACATGGGGCATAGCCCCGCTTATGTGATTGCTGACCCCCTGTGCAAGCCTTTTGGGGGTAGGAGAGCTCTTCTTATGCCTACGGTCTTTCTTCCCCGTGTAACCGCCCCGCCTGTCGCCATATGCCCCTTTTTTAGTGTCCCACAGGGGCGCGGAGCTTGAAGCCAGAGCGGAAGTTTTCGGCTCCCCTTACTTGACATAGTATCATAAAGCGCTCTGTTTTAGATTGTTACGATTGGAGGTAATCGAAAAAACATGCAGAAATGTCACCCACGCGAATATGACACCATATCGGTTAAACAACTCGGAGACCATACTGTTAGGGTGGTTTATACTGCTGTTTCCCGTACCTCTGGATTTGAGGACGATACCCCCA
>CAMWVF010000333.1 GCA_947177545.1 uncultured Clostridia bacterium
GTATGACACGGTGTCAATGTCAAGGGGAAAATTAAATTTAATCAATAATTAATAATTGTGTTTTAGGCTTTAACGGTGAATTTTAAATTTAGCGTCACCTGAAATTATTAATTTTATTGCGCGGTAAATGCCGGAATTATTTATTGAAAATTATTTATTATCCGTTGATTTATAAAGGAAAATATGGTATACTTTTAAAGACAAAGAAGTAAATTTTTTTGAAAGGATTATTTTATGGCAGGTTTTTTCAGCGTGGACAGCAAGCTCTATAAATTCATGAGCAAGCTCACCGATCTCTTTAAGCTTAATTTTATTTGGCTGGTTTTCAGCCTGCCTATCGTTACGATAGGTATTTCCACCACGGCAGCGTATACCGTCGCCCTGAAAATGGCGGAGGGACAGGAGGGCTATATCGGCGGCGAGTTTCTTAAAGCCTTTAAGGCGAACTGGAAACAGGGACTCGTTATGTCCGTTATCACAATTATCTGCGTGTGGGCGGTGTATCTGGATTTTCAAATCTTCAACGCCGTGGAGGATAATGCGGTGTTTTTCCTTATCATAGGCATTGTTGCTGCGTATATTTTGGGCTTCTCGCTGCTGTACGCATACCCGCTTCTTGCGAGGTACGAAAACACCGTTATGAATACGCTGAAAAATTCTTTCAGAATAAGTATGAAATATTTTTTGCGTTCGCTTTTATTGGTACTGCTTGTCGCATTTGAACTGGCGGTGATGTTTTGGACTCCCGAAACGCTTATATTGCTGGTGCTTGTGGGTCCCGCCTTTGTAATGCTGACCGTCAGCAGCTTTGCAATGATAATTTTCAGGGAGCTTGAAAAAATCCCGGGAACTGTTGCTGAATCCGCCGAAACGGAAAGTACCGCAGACAGTGCTAAAGAAAATTTAGAGGAATAATTTAAAGGAGATATTGATATGCGTTACGAAAAAATTTATCTTGAGGACGTTTTCGACGGGCTGGAGACCCCGCCTCAAAAAACACCCCTTACCATGTATATCCCGTATGTTAACGAGGAGGTTTACGCGGGCGGAGGATTTAAATGCGTTGTTATCTGTCCCGGCGGAGGGTATGAGTACACCTCCGTACGCGAGGCTGAGCCTGTGGCTTTGCGCTTGGCAGGACAGGGCATTGCCGCTGCTGTGGTGGACTATTCAACAAACGGTCCCAAGTACCCCATGCAGGTCTTGCAGGTACTGGCGGCGGTAACATATCTGCGGCGGAACAGTACCGACCTGCATATCGACCCCGAAAAAATCGCGGTAATGGGCTTCTCCGCAGGGGGACACGCCGCCTGCTCCGCGGGAGTTTTCTGGCAGGAGGAATTTGCGGAAAAGGCGCTGGGAATTTCCCGCGGCGAGGACAAGCCCAACGGTATGATACTATGCTACCCCGTTATAACCTCGGGAGAATTCGCCCACAGGGGCAGCTTCGACGCTCTTATCGGAAAAGAACCTCCCGCGGACTTGCTTGAGAAGGTTTCCCTTGAAAAGCAGGTTACGGAAAATACTCCTCAAACATTCCTGTGGCACACTGCCGAGGACGGTCTTGTCCCGGCGGAAAATTCCCTGTTCCTTGCAATGGCTCTCCGTGAAAAGGGTGTACCGCTGGAGCTGCACATTTATCCAAAGGGACACCACGGAATGTCCCTTTGCGACGAGACGGTAGACAGACCCGAAAACGTCACCGATGGCGCAAAATACTGCTCGGATTGGTTTAGCCGCTGCGTAAGGTGGATAAAGGAAATACTTTGAATAATTAATAATAAGGCGTTTGCAGGGCAGACGCTTTATTTTATCGGTTGACGTTTAATAAATAATTAATAATTATTCATTATTAATTAGTAATTGTTATGTATGGTTGCCAAAATTTAAAAAATTATTTTGTTTATTAGCATAGTTTACAAATTTGCTGTTTTATTGTATAATATTATTGTATATTTTTAATTGAACCGTAAAGGAGTACGTTTTTATGTTTGCACATATTGATGAGAAATTTGCGTGCAGCGACGCTAAGCTGGGCGCTTTATATGATAAGGAGCAGACCGAATTCAGGGTGTGGGCTCCCGAGGCGGACGGAGCAAGAGTACATCTATATAAGGACAGCCGCGATGAGAAACCCTACCGCAAGCTGCCCATGACAAAGGGCAGGGACGGCATTTGGTCGAAAACCGCTTTCGGCGATTTGGACGGGGTATACTACACCTACGTTATGACCTATGACGGCATCGAGCAGGAAACTGCCGATATTTACGGCAGAACCGCAGGCGTAAACGGCGCAATGAGCATGGTGATAGACATGAAAAGCTGCAACCCCGCCGGCTGGGAAAATCAGGATTACGTTCACCTCGATCACTATACCGACGCTTGTGTGTACGAGCTTCACGTCCGTGATTTTTCAATAGACAAAAGCGGCAATTTCTGCTATAAGGGACGTTTCCTCGGCTTTATCGAAAAGGGTCTTGTAAACGCCGCGGGGGACGCTGTGGGTATTGATCACATCAAGGAGCTTGGCGTTACCCATGTTCAGCTTATGCCTATCTTCGACTTTGAGCGGATAGATGAAACAGATCTTCGCAAGCCCCAGTTCAACTGGGGATATGATCCGAGAAATTACAACACACCCGAGGGTTCATATTCCACAAATCCATACGACGGAAAGGCAAGGGTAAAGGAGCTCAAGCGCCTTGTGTACGCTCTGCACAAGGAGGGTATAGGCGTTATTATGGACGTGGTGTACAACCATACCTTTGCAACGGCGGATTCCTGCTTCAACAAGATATACCCAAAATATTACTACAGGCTCTGGGGAGAGAACGG
>CAMWVF010000334.1 GCA_947177545.1 uncultured Clostridia bacterium
GATTAAACGGTATATATTGTACGATTTGACGATAAATAATTTTTTGGTTGACAGAATTGTGCAATATATTTATAATAAAGTCGTAACATTTTGAGCGCAAAACTAATTGCAAACTAAAACCAATTTATTTCAGGAGGATATCACAATGCAAATGAAAAAAATTATGGCTGCTGTAACAGCAGTAATCATGGCAGGCTCTCTTGCCGCTTGCAGTAACGGTGACGGAAACGGAGACACTACCACAACAGCAGCTCCCGCAGCAGACGGCGGCGATACAACAACTGCTGCTGACGGCGGTTCCGCGGACGCAGGCGACGGTTCCCTCAGCGGCACTATCAAGGTTCTTCACCACCGTACAGACCGTGATCAGGACGGTACAATGGCTAAGCTCACAGAGGGCTTCAACGCTAAATACCCCGGCGTAACAGTTGAATATCAGTCCTTTACAAACTATGCTGACGATGTTGCAACTCTTATGCAGTCTGACAACTACGGCGATGTTGTTATGACTCCCCAAGCACTGAAGCAGGCTGACCTGCCTAACTTCTTTGCTTCCTTCGGCAGCTATGACGAGCTTTCCTCAAAGTGGTACTGGCTTGAAAACTACAGCGTTGACGGACAGGTTTACGCTCTCCCCACAGGCGGTACAGCTTCGGGCGTTCTCTACAACAAAAAGGTATGGGCTGACGCAGGCATCACAGACCTCCCCACAACAACGGACGAGTTCATTGAGTGCCTCGGCAAGATCAGAGATAACACAGACGCTATCCCTTACTATACAAACTATAACGCTTCATGGACAATTTCCCAGTGGCAGAGTCTTGTTGTAGGCGCATCTGGAGACCCCAACTATATCAATCAGAGACTTCTTACAGATAAGGAAGACCTCTTCTTTGAGGGCAGCCCCTATGATGCAGTATACGGCACACTCTTTAAAATCTACGCAGACGCTACCCTCCACGAGGAAGACCCCTCCACAACAGACTGGGAAGGCTGTAAGCCTGCTATGGCAGATGGCAAGATCGGTACAATGGTAATGGGTTCATGGGCTATTTCACAGTTCCAGGAGGCTGCTGTAAACGCAGGCGCGGATCCCGCTGATATCGGTTATATGCCTTTCCCCAACAGCATTAACGGCAAGATTTACTCCGTATCTTCCAACGACTATATGATGAGCGCAAACAAGAATTCCGCAAACCTTGACGCCGCTAAGGCATATGTTGAGTGGTTCTGCGCTGAATCGGGCTTTGCTCAGAATGAGGGCGAGATTTCCGGTCTTAAGGGTGCGGAAATGCCCGAGACACTTTCTTCCTTTGACGAACTCGGCGTTGAGCTGTTCGTTGAGGCTCCCACACCCGAAAATCTCGTAGGCAAGTTCGACGATATCGCTAAGACCTCCGAGGTTGACCCTTGGGGCGACGCTTCCACAAACTTCAAGTTCAAAATGGCTGAAGCTGCGTTCAGAGGCGAGGGCGAGGATTCCTACAAGGCTATCTGCGACGATGTAAACAAGTCTTGGAATGAGACAAGAGATTCAATTCTCGGCTAAACATCTTTAAACAGATTTATTAAATTGTCAGGTAAAAATTAACTGTATTGATTTTATGACAATTTATAACTTGTTACCACTTAATTAAGTTATCACCTATTTCATCTTCTCTTTAACTCCTTAAAATTTTCGTAAACCGAAATTGCCGCTAAGGCAATTTCGGTCTCTGCGAAAATTTATTTTAACGGTCCACAAAAAAGTATTACGGAGGAGCAGTTATGGCACATAAAAAATCGCTAAGCTCAGGAAGCTTCGGAAACTCTGGTGCATATGTAGGTAGAAGGCTCAGCCGACAGTACACAAACAAAATGATTACAGTTGTTTTGTTTTTGCTGATACCGACTGTGCTTTTGTTTATATTCACCTATATTCCCGCTTTCAATATGTTCAGATACAGCTTTGAAGAGCGTGATCAGTTCGGAGTAAACGTTAATTTTATCGGCTTCAAGAACTATGAGACTATCTTCAATACGCCCGAATATTTTTCTACCTTTAAAAACAGTATTTACTACCTTTTCGGTTCGTTTATACAGTTGGGACTTGCTCTTTTCCTTGCAACTATCCTTTGCTCGAAGATAAGATTTTCCAACTTTTTTAAAGGCGTTTTATTCTTCCCCTATATGATAAATACCGTTGCCGTTGCGGTAATTTTCCGCCGTTTTTTCCAGAGAGGCGACGGCATAACCAACACCGACGGTACTCTTAACTCAATAATAACTCTTTTGGGAGGAGACCCTGTAAAATTCCTCTCGACTGAGGGTCTGGTAAATGTCTGTCTGGTTTTTGTTTCGATATGGCGTTATATAGGCTTTGACCTTGTAATGTTTATCGGAGCGATACAGTCGGTGTCTCCCGACATCTACGAGGCGGCGGAGCTGGACGGCGCAAACCGCTGGCAGGTGTTCCGCTATATAATTGCCCCGGGAATACGTCCTATAATACTGCTGCAAATGATACTTGCAGTAAAGGGCGCTATCAGCGTTTATGAAATACCGTATATCATTACAGGCGGACGTTTCGGTTCAAGCACGTTCGTTATCCAGACAACGGAAACGGCGTTTAAGTTCCAAAAGGTCGGGCTTGCCTCGGCAATGGCTGTTGTACTGACGATAATCATAATCATAGTCACCGTGATTCAAAAGCTATGTTTCAAGGAGGAAAAGTAATATGGCGGCAAGTGAAGTTTACGATTACGAGCTTCGTGAAAGCAAGATAAAATACGGCATATTGAATTCTCTTAAATACGTCGTGCTTGTAATTGCGTGTCTTGTTGTAATTATC
>CAMWVF010000335.1 GCA_947177545.1 uncultured Clostridia bacterium
CAATTATTTATACAGATGAGACAGAGATATTATTTGAAATTAATAATGACAGTATTCCGGATGAATTGACAGAACTTGCCGTAAGTGTTCTTAAAAATTTTGATGATTGTATTAAAAAGTCATATAATTGGTTACAACACTTTAATTTAAAAAATGACAAATGGTATTCAAATGCACTTGAAGAAGGATTTGAATTATATGGAATTTATTTTGGCAAATATGGTTATGGACACCAACAAAAACCATTAACTTATGGCTTTACAATTTCTCTTAAAACAAAGAATGATTATCCATGCATTTTCACTGCTAAGTTTCGAGAAAATATGCACCCATTTGCAGTTGAGGAATGGGTTAACTAAATTTCTGTTTATCGTGCGAAATATAACGCGCAACCAATGCTTGATTTGTTTTAGGTATATAAGTAAAAATACTGCGTTAAGAGGTTTATTGTATGTATGAAGAAATATCATTCCCCGAACATGAATATGAGTCAATTCAAAATTATTTAAATAAATTAGGGTACTGTTACACTACGAGGGTATATAAAGAAATAGGGAAATATAAAGTCGGGGAATTATATATTGCCCCATGGGGTGATGTGCTGAAAATAGACAAAGTCAAAACCTACCTGAAAGTATCAGACCGCCCTTTCTATGACGAAATGAGTGATGACGAAAAGACGGAGATCCGTAAATATTCCGAAGATATGGGATTGCCGTATGAATTTATAAAGTTTTCTAAAGGTACGGTATAATTTATTTCAACAGCGGCAACTTCCTGTTTATCGGGCGAACTGTAACGCGTAACCAAAGCTTGATTTGTTTTATGGTGTATTATTATAAGGACAGATAAAAATTCTGCTCAATAAACTGCTTGATAAAATGAAATTTACGGGAGGGTTTTATGAAAATCGGTGAAGTATGTTTACTGACAAATGATGTGCAAAGGCTTGCAGCTTTTTATAAACAGCTGCTTGAAATTGAAAACGACAGCAATGATGAAACCCATCAGTTTATCATTACCGAAGAAACCGCATTGACAATTTATAATGACGGGACGGCAAAGAATAATCGGAACCAAAATATCTGTTTAGCGTTTACTGTCGATAACATTGAAAAAGAATATGAAAAGGTAATGAATATGGGTGCTGAAATTATTGAAGGTCCCACAAAACGACCTTGGGGGACAATCAACATGAGCTTTTATGACCCTGATAATAACATGATTTTTTTCAGAAGTTTTCCGACAAACAGCTAAACTTATAAGAGATCATTTATATTAACATTGGAGGTTATTGATATGCAAAAATGGTGTACCGAAGACTGGCAGTTTGAATTGACTGCTGTAGAGGGAAAAGCAGGACACTGCCGGCTTGGATTGGAGAAAGGAGATAAATTTGTCTTTTCATATGAATGTCCTGCCGGAATGTGTCCCAAAACAATGATAAAGGTATATACATGGTGCGAGGTTATCCGCTGCGGCGGTGATTTTACATACAGGGGTGAAAAAGAGAAGTATGAAATGAATATACCTTGCGCTGACGGATTATACAGTTTCATCTTAAAGCAATTCCCATTAACCGAGATGAAAATGAAAAACCTCTGCCAAACGGTCCCAGACCAAAAGACGAGTAATTTATATGTTGTAATTTAACATGTAACCCAAAGCTTGAAAGGAGCAAATAAAATGTTTGTATCAAAAAATTTATCGGTAAATGAAAAGGGACACCTCACCATAGGCGGCGCGGACACGGTAGAGCTTGTCAAAAATTACGGTACGCCGCTTTATGTTATGGACGAGGACTTGATTCGCGAAAACTGCCGCAGCTTCAAGGCTTCGATAGATAAATATTACGGCGGAAAGGGTCTTGTGTGCTACGCAAGCAAGGTTTTTTCCTGCAAGGCGGTCTGCAAAATAGTTATGGAGGAGGGCATAGGTCTGGACGTGGTTTCGGACGGCGAGCTGTATACCGCCGCAAGTGTGGGCTTCCCCATGGAAAAGGTGTGCTTTCACGGCAACAACAAGACCGACGGGGAGCTTGAAATGGCGATAGACCACAAGGTCGGCAGAATTATTGTGGACAACATTTTCGAGCTTGAAAGACTTAACAGCCTTGCCGAAAAGAAAGGCGTTTCCGCAAATATCATGTTCCGCATAAAGCCCGGCATTGACGCTCACACCCACGATTTTATACGGACTGGTCAGATAGACAGCAAGTTCGGCTTCGCCCTTGAAACGGGGGAGGCTTTTGAAGCCGTCAAAAAGGCGGTATCTCTGGAGCATATAAATTTGGTTGGACTTCATTGCCATATCGGCAGTCAGATTTTTGAAATAGACCCATTTGTTCTTGCCGCGGAGGTAATGATAAATTTCATCGCCAAAATAAGGGACGAGTTAAATTATAATGTTAATGAGCTTAATCTCGGCGGCGGCTTCGGAATAAAATATACCGAGGACGAAAAACCTGTGCCATATGCAAATTATATGGAAAAGGTCTCCGTAAAGGTCAAGGCGCTTTGCAGTCAGTACGGACTTGAGCAGCCCTTTATCCTTATCGAACCGGGACGTTCCATTGCAGGTCCTGCGGGAATAACTCTTTACACCGTTGGCGGCGTGAAGAATATCCCAAATATCCGTACTTATGTGTCTATTGACGGCGGCATGGGAGATAACCCAAGATATGCTCTTTATAAGTCCAAGTACGAGGCTGTTGCCGCAAACAAAGCGGATAAGCCGAGAGATACAAAGATAACTCTCGCCGGAAAATGCTGTGAAAGCGGCGACCTTATCGGTGATGACCGGATGCGAGACGCCTGTGAAAACCACCT
>CAMWVF010000336.1 GCA_947177545.1 uncultured Clostridia bacterium
CATATCGGAGAAGATCTTGTAACGCTGGCAAGTATGCTGAGGATTCCCGTTTCGCTTCACAATCTGTCCGATGAACGTTTGTTCAGACCTCACGCGTGGAGCGCTTTCGGCACTAAAGATCTTGAGAGCGCGGATTACAGAGCCTGCGCGGTTTACGGCAGTCTGTACTGATTGGACAAAATAATCAAGGCAAGCCGGATATGCATTCGGCTTGCCCTTTTAAAGAAAGGAAACATATTTGGATAAAAAAGAACGAATTTTGTGGTTGGACGTACTTAAAGCTCTGGGAATTATTTTTGTTGTGATAGGTCATATTTATCGGAACGATACCGTACTTAACTGGATATATTCCTTTCATATGCCGCTGTTTTTCTTCGCGGGAGGCTGGGTATACAGAAAAAAGGGGATAAAAGCCGACTTGACCGGCAGAGCAAAGAAAATAATTATTCCCTATTTTTCTTTCGGGTTCATTATATTGATATATTGGTATTTTATAGAAAGAGCTTATCGGGATATCTCGCAAACTTTTGGCGAAGCGGCGCTCGGATTACTGTCGGGAGAGTACGAACTTTTGGATTTTCATTCGCATCTGTGGTTTCTGCCTTGTTTTTTCGTTCTGACGGTTTTCTATAATATATTGGTCAATATAGGCGGTGAAAAAACAGCGTATATAGCTTCGGCGGTAATGGCGGTCATACATATTTTTGTTCCCCTTCCCGATCTGCCTTGGGGTATAGACAGAGTATTCCGATATATGGTGTACTATGCAGTCGGACACCTGCTCTCGGAAATCAAAGCGGACGAATTTATAGCCCGAAGACACATAGCTGTCAGGCTGACGGGGGCAGTGATTCTCATATGCGGCAATTTCGCGCTTGCGTATTATGATATAACAGGCGGAGCGGCATGGTTCGTTACGGCTTTTGTCGGAATAGCGGGGTTATCGGTAATATCCATTTTGCTTGAACGCATTAAGGCGCTTCAATATATAGGAAGAATATCCTTGGTGATCTTATGCATACACGGTCCTATCTACCGTGTTCTGTGCAAACTGGCTTCAATAATGTTGAATATTTCCACGGAAGAGGTGAGGGCTTCGTTTATAACAATGCTTTCCGTTGCCATAGCGACGATTGCATTATGCGCGCTCGCTTATGAAATTCTTAAGCGAATTGCTCCATGGATAATGGGAGAGAAAAAACATAAAGAAAAAAGCCATGCAAACTGAAAACGATCAGCGTCCCCGAAAACCATTTTGGGGACGCTGCAGCGTGTAGAAAAAGCCTATTGACAACGCAATGTCGGCGCATGAAATTTCAAAAGTGCCGGGGTTTTCCGCATTTTCCGTCAAAATATCCAAATCGGAATTACTATTTCATATTCAGTCTATTTCTAATCGCTTTATCTTTGGTTGGATATAGTCTCTCCATTGGCAGATTTTTAGAGTTTAGCTTTCCGTTTTTCCTTTGATCATTCCATTTTATAACCTGCGGAGTTAAATCCTCTATGCGGCAAATGCCTGTATCTAAAAAATCTCTTAATGTGGTTTCCTTTAACACGATTTGAATTGCTTCGCGATTGATCGCGTTTCCTTTTATATTTCAATCCGGATCCCATTGGCAATATACAGTCGTTTCATCAAAAGCTTTTTCCCATTGTGCGCCTGTGTAACTTGTAGAGTCGGGTGAGGTCAAAACTGCTTTTTGTAATATTTCGTTAAACTTTGAACGGTATATATCTATAGCTAAGATACATTCTTGGTTTTTCTTAGTTCCCCAGTTAGAACGATACATAAGCCACAGAAAAGATGGCTTTATCCATGTCATACGATTTATGTTAAAATTTTCTCCAAATGTTTGTAACGCAATCGCTTCCTTTGCGATCACAGGATTGTATGCTTGATAAACCCGAATGCACTGCCTGTCATATTGCGCAAATATTTCCTTCATATATTCCATATAGCTCACCTCTTTCGCATTCTAATTGACATTTGTCGCATTTGTCTTATCATAGTCGGTTTCAAACGTCAACATGCGCTTTGTGACCGGAGTTCAGTCTTTACAACACAAAATGTAAAAAAGACATTTTTTAAGGTAACAGTTTTAGGTCAACCTTTATATTACCCATATCTAATCCAAAGCCGCGGAATTACCCGCGGCATATTTTTCGTTATGACTCCATCGATAAGCCGAGTTCTGTCGCGTATGACCATCTATCTAGCCCCGCCGTCGCCGACGGGATCAAGCCACCTTTCAACGAAGCGCGCCGAGCAGACGCGTAACTCTCCGCACCAACCGGTGTTGCATCGGATAGGGTTTACATGGCAGCGCGGTCTCCCGCGCTCCGGTGAGCTCTTACCTCGCCTTTCCACCCTTACAGCTTTCGCTGCGGTATATCTCTGTTGCACTTGCCCTAAGGTCGCCCTCGGCTGACGTTATCAGCTATCCTGCTCTGTGATGCTCGGACTTTCCTCATGACACTCCCGTGCCCCGCGGTCATATAATGAAGTCACCATAATATTATAGCAGATTGTTCCGAAAAAATCAAGCGGTTTATGTGAAATTCCGCGCTTTTTAGCGAATCAGCGCCGACCGAATTTCACCCAGCATCGGAAAAGGCAGAGCCACTGAACATACGTCACATCGCCCGATGGCTTTATATCGGGCAGACCCTCCAGCCTCAGCGCTGTCGAAACCTGCTTTTTTGTAAGGGGAGCACGAGAACCGTAAAAGCCGTATCTGGTGCAGCGTGAGATAAATTCGGAAAAATCGCGCTTTTGGTTTAAAGGAATATCCTCTGGAGATATAAAATCACCAGTGTGGTGATTG
>CAMWVF010000337.1 GCA_947177545.1 uncultured Clostridia bacterium
GTATCTCAAGGAAAACTATCAGCATGAGATAAGAATTCTCGGCGCGGATATCCCAGAGATTGGCGAGATACCTTCTATCAAGTTTGAGGAAGCAATCGCTCTTATCAAAGGCTCAAAGGCGAAAAATAAATTCGACCTCGAACCTGAGGACGAGGTTTTCCTATGCAATTACGCAAAGGAAAATTACGGCACGGAATTTATTTTCGTGACACATTTTCCGTCCTCAAAACCGCCGTTCTACGCAATGAACGACAAGGAGGATCCCCGTACAGCCTGCAAGTTCGACCTGCTTTTCAGAGGACTGGAGATAACCACAGGCGGACAGCGTATCCACGATTACAACGAACAGCTTGAAAAAATGAAAGCACAGGGTCTTGACCCAGAGGACTTCAAGTCCTACCTTGAGGTGCACAAGTACGGTCTGCCACCACACGGCGGACTTGGCATAGGTCTGGAGCGTTTGGTGATGAAGCTTCTTAATCAGCAGAATATACGTCAGGCTTCAATGTTCCCGAGGGATTTGAACAGGTTGATACCGTAAAAAATAAAGGCTTGCATTTCGGTGCAAGCCTTGTTGTTTTTGGGGACATAATCCGGTTGGAGCCTGCCCTCATTTTTAAAGTGAAATGCTTTTTAACGTATTTTTGCACATCCACTCATAACTTGGATTATTTGGCATATGTATTACCTCTTTCTATATGATAATATCGTTTTAAAAGCCGTCTCGTAGGAAAAAATTCAAAAAGCTGCAAAAAATTTTCTCCTGTCTTTTGGCGGGATAATTTTTTGCCTGAAACAGTTGACAAAGTAAATATTTTTGAAGCGATAAAATGAACAAAAAAACCGTCCGAAAAGAAATCTTCTCGGACGGTATCAGGGAGATATTGGCGGGTATGGGGGCAGTCCCGCCTTTTAAGTGAGTGCATATGACCTGCCGCAGCAAGCCATACATACGGATAAAAGAAGTTTTCAAAATCAAACGCCGAACAGCAGCTCCGTATATGTGGGGAACGGCCAGATGTTCTCGGGAGCGATAGTTTCCAACTCGTCAACTACTGCTCTCAGAGACTGCATTGCCGCAAAAACTTCATCACGGTAAAATCTTGCTGTTGCCTCGACCGTGGTACAGTTCTTCACTTCAATGAGCTTGTTGTCAAGAGCGTCGGTTGCTTCAAGAATACTGTCAGTAAGGCAGGAAGCCTTTTCCGCAAGGGTCTTTTCGGTCTTGAAGCTGATGCCGCCCTGAGATTTTAACGCAATGGATTTTGCAAGTCCTTTGGTGAATTCCAGTCCCGCAGGAATTATCTGCTTTCTTGCCATATCCACCATGGTGAGAGCCTCGATGTTTATTATCTTTGAGTAATTTTCCAGCAGAATTTCTTTTCTGGACTCTATTTCCGTTCTTGTAAGAACCTTGAATTCCTCAAAAATTTCAACGTTTTTCTCGTCGGTATAATGGGGGACTGCGTCAACTGTGGAAACAAGGTTGGGGAGCCCTCTCTTTTCAGCTTCCTTTACCCATGACTCGTCGTAGCCGTTGCCGTTGAAGATTACCCTCTTGTTCTCCTTAAATGTATCGATAAGGAGCTTGTTAAGGTCGGCGGAGAAGTCATTTGAGTCCTCCAGCTTGTCGGCAAATTCCTTGAGGACATGTGCAACTATAGTGTTCAAAATCATGTTTGTGCAGGCGATAGAGTCCGCAGAACCCAAAGCGCGGAACTCAAACTTGTTGCCCGTAAAGGCAAAGGGAGAAGTCCTGTTTCTGTCGGTTGTGTCCTTGGGGAAGTTTGGAAGAGCCTCAACGCCGATAACAAATTCCTTATCCTGGTTTGTGGCAATCATTTTGCCTGTTTCAAGAGCGTCCAAAATGGTTTGAAGCTCGTCGCCGAGGAAGACAGAAACAATTGCGGGAGGAGCCTCATTTGCTCCCAGTCTGTGATCGTTGCCGGCAGAAGCTGTGGAAAGACGGAGCAAATCGGAATAGTTATTTACAGCCTTGATTACTGCCAACAGAAATGTCAGGAACTGGATATTGTCCTTTGGGTCGTCGCCCGGGTCAAGAAGATTCTGACCGTCGTTTGTGGAGATAGACCAGTTGTTGTGCTTACCCGAACCGTTTACGCCCGCGAAAGGCTTTTCGTGTAGCAAGCAGACCAAATCGTGCTTCAAAGCGATTTTCTTCATTATTTCCATTGTGAGAGCGTTCTGATCCGCGGCAACGTTTGAGGTTGTGAAAATCGGAGCAAGCTCGTGCTGTGCGGGGGCAACCTCGTTATGCTTTGTTTTGGCAAGGATACCCAGCTTCCAAAGCTCCTCGTCCAAATCTTTCATGTAGGAGGAAACTCTGTCCTTAATGTTGCCGAAATAGTGGTCTTCAAGCTCCTGACCCTTGGGGGCTTTTGCGCCGAAAAGCGTCCTGCCCGTGAGAATAAGGTCACGTCTCTGATCGTAAATTTTCTTGTCAACAAGGAAGTATTCCTGCTCGGGACCTACCGTTGTGGTAACTCTTGTAGCGGTGGTGTTTCCGAAAAGACGGAGGACACGTATAGCCTGCTCGGAGATAACGTCCATTGAGCGGAGCAAGGGGGTCTTTTTATCGAGAATTTCGCCTGTGTAGGAGCAGAACGCTGTGGGTATGTACAGTGAGCCGTCCTTGACAAAGGCGGGGGAAGTAGGATCCCAAGCGGTGTAGCCTCTTGCTTCAAAGGTTGCGCGAAGTCCGCCAGAAGGGAACGAGGACGCGTCAGGCTCGCCCTTGATAAGTTCTTTTCCCGAAAATTCCATAATAACCTTGCCGTCGCTTGT
>CAMWVF010000338.1 GCA_947177545.1 uncultured Clostridia bacterium
GCTTACGCGTCCACGGTTTCTGTCACTGTTAAGGGTACGGAAATGCAGAAAGTAATTCTTGAAGCTGTAAATAGGGATACAAAGGAAAGTGAGACTATCGGTGAATATTCCGTTGACTTTGTGGAAAATAATGTAACGGAAGTGAAATTTGAAAGTAGCAAGCTAAGAGCCTTGTTCACCGATGAAGACGTTACAGAACCCATTTCAGACCCGTTTACAGAGCCTAATGAAATTATCGGCGGAGAGGGCGATGAAACCGATATCGACGACGAAGCGTTCTGGCATCAGGTATTTGGATATTAATGGATATGAATGATCAGTTAAACGGAATGATTTTAAAAGCTGTTGGGGGACTTTACTATGTAGAGTCCCCTGAGGGCATTTTTGAGTGTAAGGCAAGGGGCATTTTCAGAAAGCAGAATATTTCTCCCTGCGCGGGTGACATGGTGCTGCTGTCCGACATTGCTGAAAGTACGGCGGTGGTGGACAAGGTACTGCCCCGCAAAAACAGTCTTATAAGACCTCCGCTTGCAAACCTCGACTATATTGTGTTTGTGACCTCCACCTGTGAGCCAGCGCCCAATCTGACTCTTTTGGACAAGTTTCTTGCCATTGCTGAGTTCAAGAGTATAAAAAGCATTATAGCGGTCACAAAGCTTGATTTGCAGAAAAACGATTCCCTTAGGGACATTTACAAACACTCGGGAGCGGAGTTCTTTGAAATTGATTACGCTGAACCTGCGTCCTATATGAAGTTATATGAAATGATGGCAGGAAAGGTCTCTGCCTTTACTGGAAACACGGGAGTGGGTAAGTCTACCTTGCTCAATCACATCGACCAAAATCTTGAGCTTAAAACGGGCGAGATAAGCAAAAAGCTTGGCAGGGGACGTCACACCACACGAAACGTTGAGCTGTACAAGCTTGAAAACGGTGGATATATTGCGGACACTCCCGGATTTTCCACATTTGAGGCGCAAAAGTACGATATTATCACGAAAGACAGGCTTGCAGACTGTTTCCCCGAATTTGGCGAATACGAAGGGAAATGCCGTTTTCCCGACTGCGCTCACATAAAGGAAAAGGGGTGCGCAGTTCTTGAAGCATTGGAACGGGGAGACATTCCAAAATCAAGGCATGATAGCTATGCTGAAATGTATGAGGAAGCCAAAAATATCAAGGAATGGGAAATAAAGGATAAGAGGTGACTGAGCTTTGAAAAGCTGCTTACAAAGCTGTTGGATATTTGGCGGCGCGCCGTTCAGCGGAAAGGTTTTGCTTCCCGATGACGCATATATTATCGCTGCGGATAGCGGTTACAATACTGTAAAGCGACTCGGATTTACACCAAATTTGACCTTGGGTGACTTTGACAGTCTCGGCAAAAAGCCCGATTGCGTTGAAATTATGACGGTTGCCGCAGAAAAAGACGATACCGACACCATGCTTGCAGTAAAAACTGCGCTGGAAAAAGGTTACAGAGACATTTCAATTGTGGGAGCAATAGGCGGACGGCTCGACCACACTTTTGCAAATATTCAGTCTTTGGCATATATTTTGCAGCACGGCAGCTTTGGCAGGCTTATCGGTGATAGTGACATGGTGGAGCTTCTGAATGAAGGGGAGTACAGCTACGAAAGCAAAGACGGAATGTATCTCTCGCTGTTTGCATACGGAGAAACTGCGGTGCTTACGTCCCGCGGGACGAAATACGACCTCACGGAGTATACCCTTGACAACACTTTCCCTTTGGGTGTCAGCAATGAGATTATCGCTGATAAATGCAGTATTTCCGTTCATAAAGGGCTGCTTTTGGTTATTTTTTCAAAAAAATAGAACCAAAAGCTTCGGCATGAATAGTATGTATTACAGAGCTTCAATTAATTAAAAGTGTAGATAAATAATCTGAACAAAAAGCTTGTATGAAAGTTTGTGTTTGATTTTTATACATTTTTTAATTGGAGATTAGTATTATTAATCAATATGGAGGTTGTTACATATGAAAATCGTCGTTATCAAAAGTCCGAAATTTTTAGCCAATTTTTTCCGTATTGTCTTCAGGATAAAAAAAGAACCCGAGGAAATGTAATTCTGCGTTGCAAAACAAAATAAAAAAGCGCATAGGGCTACTGTGCGCTTTTTTGATAAAAATAGTTATGCAGTTCCTGCAAAATATGTTATAATAAAGGCGGGTATAAAATGGACAGGCGAAAATTTTGGTGCAATGCCTTTGACAATGCGGAAAATTGGTTCAGCGAAAGGATAACTGTTGCCGATACAAGGCATTGTGTCTTGCTATTTTATAATTTTATACAAAAAATGTTTCGGTAAGAACCGATACGCTGCTGTCAATGTCATTAAGGTCTATGAGGTACATGGTCTTTCCAATACCGCTGAACGTGGTGTTAAGAACCTCCGTAACAGGGAAAACAAGCACTGTATTTTCCAGCTCGGACCCATTATAGTCGCTAAAATTCTTGAATTTGAACCGCACATTTATGGTGTTTCCGGTAAACCTGTTTTTTATGTAGAAATCCGAAATAGGTCTCATTTCTTTATCCATGCCTGTGTTGCTGATTGAGTTGCTGATTTTTTCTGGGGTCATGAAGTAGTAGTTGGTACGATCAATCTGCTTTCTAAGGCTTGAAGCTATACACGCGCTGAAAAGCTTATCCATATGAAAAAGCATGGCATATTTTACCCGGCCTCCTGTAGTAGAGGTCGTACGCGTGCTTAGTTGAAATCTCCTGCACCCGTTCATTGCGTTGAAGTAGTGGTTCAG
>CAMWVF010000339.1 GCA_947177545.1 uncultured Clostridia bacterium
CACTTAGCGCCATTGAGAATTTATACATACAGCGTATATCAGTATATTGTAAGGTGTCCCACTTCGGTGATGTTGATTACGCGGGTAACGTCATAGCCAACATAGCGAAAATATTTTTCCAGCACGTCCTCCATGATATAGCTCCGCAAATTGCCGATATGTGCGTAATGATACACCGTGGGACCGCAGGTGTACATCGACACCTTGCCTTCAAAGCGGGGAATAAAATCATCTTTTTTTCTTGTTAATGTATTGTACAGCTTCATATGATAACTTCCTTTAAGTATTTTGTGGAAAAATTATTTCTTGTTGTTCAGCCGCTTGCCTATCTCGGCTATCTCCATTTCCTTGACCTTTTTTTCCAGACTCTCAATGCGCATAAGGTGCTTGCAAAGCTCCTGCGAAACAGGGTCGGGAATGTGTATCTGGTCAAGGTCGCAGGCTGACACCTTTTTGCCGTTTTTGCGGACTATCCTTGCCGGGACACCCACGGCCGTACAGTTGGGAGGAACTTCCTCCAGCACCACAGCGTTTGCGGCAATTTTAGCGTTGTCCCCAACCTTAAAGGGTCCCAGCACCCTTGCCCCTGCGCCAACCATAACGTTGTTGCCGAGAGTAGGGTGACGCTTGCCCTTTTCCTTGCCTGTGCCGCCCAAAGTAACTCCCTGATACACAAGGCAGTTGTCCCCGATCTCGGTAGTCTCGCCGATAACCACTCCCGAGCCGTGGTCTATAAAAAAGCCCTTGCCTATCTTTGCCCCCGGGTGTATCTCGATGCCCGTCAGCAGGCGGGCTATCTGGGAAATACATCTTGCCGCGGTGTACAGCTTTTGCTCATAGAACCAATGGGCAGCACGGTACATCAGAACCGCATGAAGTCCGGAATATGTCAGCAGTATCTCCAGCGTGCTTCTTGCGGCAGGGTCACGTCTTTTTACCGATTCAATGTCGGATCTTATATGTTCAAACATAACAACAGTCACCTTTCAAAATGAAAATAAAGGCAAGCGGCGAACGCTTGCCTTTATCAGTATACCACATTTTAAACGCAATTTCAAGAGAATTTTGCCTGAAACTAAATAATTCAAAATGTCATCAATCTTATTGGGAACCGCATTGAACAATTCTTCCGCCCATCGAGTGGCTTTGCGGCGTCACCGTATTTAAGGGGGACTCTCGCCGCGAGGCGTTCCCCGCCCCGCTTAATACTCTGTTTTTGTTATCTGCAAATCAGCAATAAATTTCTCGAAATTCGGGAGCTGCTCCTCCCAGTCCGCCTTGGCGGTATCAAACATTACCGCATAAACGTCCTGCTCGGAATAGAAATAATAGTTGCGTCCCATATAGCGGGCGTACTCCGACTTCACAGGCTCGCCGTCCGGGTCATCGGGATTTTCCACAAACTCATACGCTATCATCTCGTAATCATAATATATCGCGTCAAAGCCGCATACCGTCGCTTCAACAGGGTCGCCGAAATCCGTGTCCGCCGCATTGTTTGTAATGTTGGATATAACAATACCCGCGCTTGTGCTTTCAGCCCATGTTGCAAGGTCGGGAAAGCTCTCCGCATAGTTGCCTGCTCGGATAATTACCTTTGAGCCGCCGTTTGCAAAATGCTTGCCCTGACCCTCTTCACTGTAATTTACAAGCTTATAGCCGCCGGGTAATTCCTCTCCCTCGGTCTTGTTTGATATTTTGTTTATGGCGTAATCGTCCCCCTCCGCAATGGTGGTGACCTCAAATGGGTCTTCCTCCTCGGGGGCTGTTGTCACGTCCTCAACCTGCGAAGACATTGTCTCGGAGGTATTATTGTCGTCATTCTGCTCGGAGCAGCCTGCCATCAACGCCGCAGCACATACCGCCGCCAATATACCGCTTATAATTCTCTTAATTTTTTGATTTTTCATTTTCAGTATCCTCTCAGTAAATATTTTATGCCCCTTGGGGCTTACCGTCATTTTCAGCCTGCTCCCCGACAGGGCTTCGGAATGTATACCGCCGCTTCCCCGCAGCCTGCATATCAAAGATATCTCCAAAGAAAAAAGCGACCTTGTCCGATATCCTCATCAGCCTGTCGGAGCCGTCTACAGGCTTTTGGGCAAAGACCGACGCTCCTCTCGGCAAAGCTTCTATATTCATTCTGCACACAAACCCGCCGGGTATGCTTTCTCTCGAAAACATTGCCCCGTTTTTAAGTCTCAATACATCATAAATATATTCGGAAAGAAGCCTCCTGTTAAAGCTTTTTTCGTCCTCATAAGCAAAGGGTCTTCTTCCCCGAACGCTACCTGCGCTGCCCCCAGAGCCGATATCGAGGGACATCACCGTGATCTCTGCTCTGTCCCGACCCGAACGCCTCGCCGAAAAAATTATCCTTTCGGGGCAGCATACTGCCGTACAGCATTCCGCAGCCATTGAAGCAACCGCCGTTTCAAAGGAGTCTGCATTCATGTGAAAAAATATGTCCCTGTCGCAGTCCTCGCTTATCCTAACCCTGCCGCCTGAGCCCTGTCTGCTGTTAAGAGAACTTTTTATTTCCTCAGCAACAGCTATCATTTCCTTATCAAGAATTATGATATCATCAGACTTTTTCGGGTCTGTAAGAGAATATATAATCTCAGGATAAGCAGTCTCCCTCTCCAAACCTATAACGCTTTCATAAATTTGCTCAAAGCGCTCCGCAGCCAGTCCCGCATTGAAATCACCCGCAGAAATATCGTCGAAAAGCCTGTCGGTAACGGAAGCGATACAGTCCGCCGCAGCCCTTATCCTTGAAC
>CAMWVF010000340.1 GCA_947177545.1 uncultured Clostridia bacterium
CATTCACGACGCCTTTCGAAAGATTACGAAATTCGAACCGTTTATGCTGAAAATATGATTATTATTTCTCATTTTCATACCTTACTTAAACGGTTTTAGTCTATTGGTACAGGTTCTAAGTTTTTTCATGCCATATCAAGGGGCTGAATACTGTTTCTGATTTCCGGATATAAAATTAAAAAGGAGAACCACAATATGCAAAAATTAGTTTATTTGAGCAACAGCAGAGATTATTCAGAACAAGGAAACATCAACGAAAACAAGTATTTTTCCCATATAAACGAATTACTGGACAATGGCTGGAAAGTCGCTCACATGACCCATGACGTGATAGAAGTCGATAACAGTCAGAACCCGCTGCACAAGGAGACCTTTGTTGCTTTTGTTCTGCTTGAAAAAGATGAAGATGATAAATAAAGTCCACCAAAAAGGCTTACATAAAACCTGCTGTTTTTTCAAATTACGGCAGGTTTTATCTTTAATATTGACATTGACAATAAAAAAATGTATAATAAACATATAAAAAAGGAGGTAGTCGCATGATTGCAAACAAACTTAACCTCGGCGATGAAATCAGAGTTATTGCTCCGTCAAGAAATCTGACGGAAGTGAGGCAGGACGCACATAATTATGCGGTTGACTTTTGGAAAAAAGAGGGTTTTAAGCTCACATTTTCAAAAAATTGCCGTGAAGTCGGAAAATTCCACTCATCAAGTATCCAATCACGGGTTGAGGACATACATGAAGCATTCTGCGACCCTAACGTAAAGGTAATAATATCCAGTCTTGGCGGCTTTAACGCAAATCAGCTTCTTCGTCATATTGATTATGACCTTATCACGAAAAATCCGAAAATTTTCTGCGGTTTTTCTGATATTACAGTCCTGCTCAATGCTATATACGCAAAAACAGGACTTGTTACATACCACAGCCCTCATTATTGCACATTTGCATATGATGAGGAAGTAGAGTACACACGAAAAGTATTTTTTGACTGTATTATGAATAACGAACCTATTACTGCTGTACCCTCGAAAACAGCTGTTGAATACCACACTATTCAAGAGGGCGAGTGTACCGGAACAATTATCGGCGGCAATCTTTGCTCGCTTAACTTGCTGCAAGGGACACAATATATGCCTGACATAAGAAACAAAGTGCTTTTTCTGGAAGATGACAACATCATGGGCGAGTATTTCTGCTATGAGTTTGACCGCAATTTGTAGTCTCTTCTGCAAATTGACGGAGCAGACACTGTTAAGGGTATTGTTTTCGGACGCTTTGATGACAGCTGCAGTATGAACGTCGAAACAATAACCGATATTATCCGTGACAAAGTGCCGAACAATATTCCTGTTGTGTTCGGATCGGATTTTGGTCATGTTTTTCCGAATATCACGTTCCCTATCGGCGGCAATGTAAGTATCAAGGCAACCAAGGATATGGCTGAAATCATTATTACAGAACACTGATATTTATCGTATTGTTAAAATTTCCATGAAAGGACTTTTAAAAATGTATACTGAAATTTATAAGCTTTTTCTCGAATGTTTCCCGCAGTTCCCCATGACGGAAAATGTATTTCGCAGGCTGCTTGACGTTGACAACTGCCAAATAATTACTCACAGAGACAGCGACAAGCTCACAGGATTTACAGAAGTAGACGGCAATTGCATACGTTTGATATGCGTTGCTCCCGAATTTCGTGGTCGGGGTATCGGTCACGTTCTTATGCAGAAAAGCGAGGAGGCTATCGTTCAAAACGGTTTTAAGACCGCTTTTCTTGGCGGACAAGACTCGGAGTTTTTTATAGGTGCGGTTACTCCCGAGGAGCAATGGAAAAATATGCAGAATAAATTTTTTGAGAACGAAGGGTACACCGCTCACAACGGCTGTCTTGAAATGCGCATGAATATGTCCGATTTTGATTTTGAGGAACTTGACATACCTCCCTGCCCCAATAATATAACCTTTGGATATATTTCAGAGGACCGAAAAACCGAGCTTGTTGAGGCAGTGAAAAAAGTCAGCGAGGAATGGGTACAGTACTTCACCTTTGACAGCCCGATTTTTGTCGCGGAAACAGACGGAAAAATCGCAAGCTTCTGCATTGTTGACACCAATGCGGACACTATTATCAGCACTGACAAAAACAGCGTTGGCGTAGTGGGCTGTGTAGGAACTGTCCCCGAGTACCGCCGTAACGGCATTGGACTTGCCATGGTTGCAAACGCTGTTCAGGATGCAAAGCAAAAGGGCTGCGACGAAATTTTCATACACTATACATATCTTGACTGGTGGTATGGCAGACTGGGCTTCAAGACTTTTCTCCACTACTGGTTCGGCGAAAAGGAGCTGCAAAAATGATTTCACATAAATTTTACAGCGTCCTGCCGGAGGAGGCAAAGATTATCAGAAATGAGGTCTTTGTGGAGGAACAGGGCTTCCGTGATGAATTTGACGACAACGACAAAAAATGTCTGCACATTGTGCTGTTTGACGGCGATACCCCAATCGCAACGGGGAGAATTTTTCCCGAAAACGGCAGAGGAAACACTTACATAGCAGGAAGAATTGCGGTAAGAAACTCCTATAGAGGCAAAAATGTTGGCGCAGAAGTCATGAAGCTTCTTGAAAGCAAGGCTAAGGAACTGGGTGCGGAAATTCTTGCTGTTTCAGCACAATGCCGAGCGCAGGGCTTTTACGAAAAAATGGGATACACTGCAAACGGAGACATCTATCTGGATGAACACTGCGAACACATACAT
>CAMWVF010000341.1 GCA_947177545.1 uncultured Clostridia bacterium
CATTTTGAAATATCGTCCACACGTCCAATAAATTTTTCTTCATCTGTCAAATCCTGCGGTCTTTGCTCGATGATATGCACGTCATCATTTATTATTGAGCATATTTTTTGAGAAAGCATTTCGCTGCTGTTAAGGCAGCTAACGCAGTCCTTATCCCACGTTCCGTTATTGCCGTTAATACCGTTAAGCAGCTTTATTCCACGGGCAGGAGGTTCCCATGAATTAAGGTTAAGACTGTAATCGTCAAGCAGAAAATCATCGCTGCGTATGCCATCGGGAATAAAGTCTTTTTTATCGCTGCCGCAGGGCGGAAAAATACATCTGTCTTCGGGAATTTCGGGAAGATATTCTTTTATCCAGTTTTTCTTTTCATACAGCGCATACTTACTGTCTGAGAGGACGGCTGAAAGAATATGCACCTCAATTTCGGGGTGATTATTTACAATATCCTTTACAGCAGCGACAACGCTCTCGTTGGGCTTAAGACGTTCAAAGTAATGCGGCTCGTAAAGTCTTTCAAGGGTGTCAACTACCTTGAATTCCGCAAGCGTACCGTCCATATCTACAAACAACCTTTTCTTTTCAGACATTTTTATCAGTTCCTTTCTGTCCCCAGTGGGGAATTATCTTTCATAATTTTGACTATCCCGCTCCTCCAGACGTTCGGCAGCTTTTTCCTGTGCTTCTTCGCACCAGTCGGCTATTTTTTCAACCTCTTGAATAAACAGCGGTTCTTCAAAATCTCTTATTTCCTGCCGCAGATTTTCAAGACCTACACGCTGCGCCTCCGTAATATTTCCGCCGTTAAGCTGAGTATTTATGTACTCCGAAACAACGGCTCTGTTTTCGGCAGAATTTAGGTCGGGCGGCAATTGTCCGTATTCGTTCACAAAGTTTATATGCTCGTCATTGAAAATATCTTTATGGTACATAAAGTCATCATAAACATCATTGAGATGTTGAGCGGCGTCAATATATTCGCTTGCTAATTCTACGGTGTCGTTATTCTCGGCAAATTTCTGATAATCAAGATTTACCGTACCATTTTCCTTAATGCTCTGAATTGCTTCATCAAGACTTATTGTCGCGGTTTTATCATTGTCCCAAACGGTTAGTTCCATTGGCTTTTCATCACCGACAATATCTTTTGTACTAAGATTTATTTCCGCACAAAATGCAGGAGGATTATTTTCGCTTTGCTCTAACTCGGCAAATCCTAAGTCTGAAATTTCCGTACAATTTTTGCTGATTTCGGGATAAGTCAAATTACCGTCTGCAAGACGCTGCACAAGGGAATTAACGTCCGTATTATCATCACGGAAATACTTTTTTTCAATCCCATTATCTATAAGGAATACACTGTAATTTTCTTTTTCAGCGTTTTTTTTCTGCATAATATCATTCTCTCCCACAACTTTATTACGCCCTGTTTCTTTAGCTGCATATGCAAGCTCGTCCGCAAATTTAAGCTGTTTTTCAAAGAAGCTAAAGGCGTTTTCCTGCGTGATTTCCTTGTCGGGCTTGACTTGATACACGCCCATACTTATTGTCACGCCGACGTTGACAGGCTGCTTGTCTGCGTTATATACAAGGTGCGTGGTACTTTCAATCTGCTGTCGGAGACGTTCGGCAATGTCCATAGCGTGGTCATAATCGCAGTTTAGAACGCATACCATTTCCTCGCCGCCCCAACGGAAAGCAGAGTCCGCGCCCTGCCTTGTGCCGCTCTGGAGTATTCCTGCAACGTTTTTCAAAACGGTATCTCCTGCGTCGTGTCCGTATGTATCGTTAATGCTCTTGAAGTGGTCTATATCGCACATTATGAGGCACATATCCTTTTCTGCGTTAATGTTATGCGCCATAGTATTTACGGCGTATTCCTTTGCTCCTTGCCTGTTTTTAAGCCGTGTAAGCTCGTCTGTAATACGTCCTTGATGTTCAAATTCTTTTTTCAGCGACAAATCAATAGTGTTGGCGATCTGACCGTTGGGAGCAAATTTTTCAAGGCTTGTCCTGTCAAATGCACCGTCCTTTTCGCTTGCGACAAGTATTCCTGCAACCTTGTCATTGCTGATTATGGGTATGTACGCTTCGCCGCCTGCAATATGCGCTTCTTTAGTCTCGGCGGCAATTCGCATATTTTCTTTTGCGATCTGCCAATCCCTGCCGCCCCTGTTTTCGTCATTGGTAAAATACTTGTTCTCCGCACCGTCATAGCACCAAAATTCAGCCTTGCCGCAGTCAAGCACCTGTTTTCCCATACTCTCGATAGTAGACATTGACTGCTCAAAATTCTGCGATTCGGTAATTGAGGAAATAAACTGATTTACAGTGTTTATCTGCTCCTTTAAATTCTGCTGCTCGGCGGTCATTGCCGAGACTTGCTTTTCAAGTGCCGCTATTCTTTCAAGCAGCTCCTGCTGTGTCGTTTCAGCCATATTATCGCTCCTTTCGTCCCCACTGGGGAATTTTTCAATCTGTTGTTCGCTGCGTTTATTTAAATAAAAATCTTTGTCAAAACTCTTGACAAGTTTGAATAAATCTGATATACTTATATCAGAGTCATTCAAGACTGAAAGTGCTAACCGTTTATCGGTGAACGCTGCGCGCTTGATTGGCTCTATATTTATGTCCTGTAAATTGTATAGTCGTTTTATAGTGTCGTTTTTATTTCCTGCAAATTCCTCTATGGCGATTTTTACAATGTAAGGCTGTGTATCAATCCTACAAATTCCATATAATTTGTGCATAAACATTGAATTAAAAG
>CAMWVF010000342.1 GCA_947177545.1 uncultured Clostridia bacterium
TTACGGATACGGAAATTCCCGCGGACTTCAATGACGAGCAGCGGGTGGCTATTGAAAATATGCGGGAATGGCTTGCGGAGCTTGACACTGTAATTGCGGAAAAAGAAGAAAACAGCCTTGACGGAAACACGGTCAGGGCTGTTTTTTACACCATGCGGTTCGGTGCGGAAGTTACCGAAAATGAAGATATTTTCGATTACGAACGCTTCTGCAATTGCTTTGAGGGACTTACGGCAGAGCAGCTTGATACCGCTCTCGGCAATGTTTCCTCAAACTTTCCACAGTACGAAATTACCGAAAATCACAGGGCGATGATACAAAAAGTTTATAAATATCTGAATGAAAAAAATATATAAAATACGAAAGGAAATTTATATTTTATGCTTGAAAAAATACCCTATAATTCAAAGACCCACACGGGCGTTACCCCTGTTGACTGCAAGGCGATACGCCTTGTGATGCAGCAGGGCGAAAAGCTTTCCATAGACCCGGAGGGAAATATTTACGACAGCCGCAGAGTTTGTATTGCAAAGGGAAAGGAGCGTGTTCAGAATGACCGGCAGCGCGGTATACACTGTAATTGACAAATATAGGACAAAGCCATGAATATGAAAATGTAAAGGAGGTCAATCAGAATGATAACCGTAAAAATTATCGAAAATGATTTGGACAGATACGAATATATCACGTTCCCCGTAAACAAATACAGCTTTTACGATCAGCTTGACAGGGTGGGGATTTTCGGTGAATATACAGCATCGCTGTACGACGTAAGCTGGGGCTCGTATCTTAAAGAAATAAAGCTGTCCGACGAGCCGACCATAGACGAGTTTAATTTTTTAGCTAAAAGGCTTGATAAAATTTTTGAAAATGAATGCAAGGAAATTGCGTACCGTTCGGTTATTTCCCAATATGAAACCGTAAGCATAGCCGAAGCAATAAACCGCACCTACGGTCCTGAGTCGGTGCCTGTTTTTTCGTGCGGGAACGTCAAAGAATACGGCGCGGTCGTGCTTGAAAATGATTTCCTTGAAGAGCTGAATGAGATTCCCGACGAGCTTTACAGTCTGCTTGACAACGAAAAAGTCGGCAGGCTTATGCAGGAGCGGGAGGGCGGTATTTTTACCGACGGGTACTACGTCATACCGTCCTCATACGAACCGCAGCTTGTGTATGACGGCGTTCTCCCCGAGCCTATGGACGGGTGGCTTTTTAAGCTTGAGGTCACTGTTATGGACGGCGACGACCCCGACGAGGATATGCTCGAAACGCTTACTCTCCCCGCAAGCGGAGAACGGATAGCGGAACTTGAGAACAAATTCGGCAAGCCCGTTTCGGAATGGGTATGGCTGTCTTTTTCCTCCGGACTCGGCATTTTGGACAGCGACTCTATGCAGAACGCGGACGGTGTTGAGCAGCTTAACGAGTTTGCTTTGACGGTATCCGAAATGTCCCGCTCCGAGTTTGTGAAATTCAAGGCTGTGCTTGAAGCGGAGCAGCCCGAAAGCGTGTCCGAGGCGATAAGTATCTGACATTGATGAGATTGCGGTCGTAGACGATGCCGAGCCACAGGAGGAAGTTATTTCCGGGAATTATTTTATGAAATGGTCTTCCGAATACAAAGCTGCACGTGATATTTTGTATATTGAAAAGGATACCGAAGCCGCTTTGGAATTATTCAAGACCGAAGCTCAAAAAGGCAATGTTCTTGCAATGTTTGAGGCGGGAAAAATTCTTGAAAAGGATAATGCGGAACAAGCTGCGAGATATTACAAATCCGCTCTGGACGGCTTTATTTTTGTTGAGCCGCAGGCAAGGAAAATACGTCCGTTTGTGCAGTACCGTATAGGCAAAATGCATAATTACGGACTTGGTACTGATCGGGATTTCGGAAAGGCGTTTGAGTGGTTTGAAAAGGCGGCGGCTGCGGAAAACAAGTACGCTCAGTATTCCCTCGGCAGCTTGTATTATTACGGAAACGGCACAGAGCAGAATTTTGAGAAAGCCTTTGAGCTGTATAGGAAATCCGCCGATAAGGGCAACGCATACGGCTGCTATCAGGCTGCAAAAATGCTTGAAAGCGGTATGGGTACGGAAATCGATACCGAACTGTCCGCGGAGTATTTCAAAAAGGCATACAGCGGATTTTTATTGATTGAGAAAAATACAAATAATGCTGACATGCAGTATCGGCTTGGTGTTATGACCTTGAAAGGTATTGGCTGTGACGCGGATATTTTCAAAGCGGCGGAATTTTTTATAAAGTCCGCGGATAACGGAAATGTTCACGCGGCATACCGTTTAGGTAAAATTTATTTATCCGATGATTTAAAAAACCTTGAACTTGCTGAAAAATATCTTAAAATCGCTGCCGAAAAAGACGATCCGTATGCCATGTACTCACTTGCAAAGCTGTATCTCGGCGGCGAGATACCTATGCGGAAAGATGAAGCTGTGACCTTGCTTGAAAAGTCCGCAAGGCTTGGAAACACCGCATCTTCATACGCTTTGGGCAAGTTATATTTATTCGGTCGGGAAATTGAAAAAAATATCGCCAAAGCAAAAGAATGGCTTGAAATCTCTGCTGCAGCGGGAAACGAATACGCAAAAAATCTTCTTGAAAATATGGACAGCTATAACCATTCTGCGGTTCAAAGCGCGGCGGCTTCTCTTTTAAATTCTCTCGGCAGAATGCTCTATGAGGATTACAGCACAGCAAAAAGGAAAGGTCAATACAAGTGAAACTGAGCGGTCAAAAAAAGGGGA
>CAMWVF010000343.1 GCA_947177545.1 uncultured Clostridia bacterium
CCTTCCAAACTGCGCTTCTTGTCATACCGACGCTTTTTGCAATTTCGCTGCCCGAAACACTTTTGCCCTTATTTTTCTCTAAAACCTCCAGAACTCTGTCTTTTAAAGGCATACCAAACACCTCCGTATTACTTAACAAAATTTAAAAACGATTGCAAGCCGCTAAATAACTGCGTGTTCTACTTTCAAATAGTATTAAAAAATATAGCGGATAAAGTACTGCACAATAAAACAGTAAGTCAATCACCTTTTCTCTTTTCTAACATAAAATATCATGAAACCGTACATCAATACATACGGCTTCCCGAAACCGCCATATTACGGTTTCCCGAAACTGCTGTGCAGCAGTTTCCTGCGGAACACATCTCCGCCTTACAAGGACAATCGACAAATTTTGCTAAAGGAGTAAACCAAAGTGGAAAGCTGTGTTTGTATATGGTAAAATCGTTTCTTTTGACTATAGCTGTGTGTACCGACAGTTTTGCCGCCTCCGTGGGCATCGGGGGAGCAGGGATAAGGGTACCCTTTCGTTCGGCTGCGGTTATCAGCCTTGTGGGTACTTTTTTTCTGACTGCCTCCGCTGCCGCCTCCGAAGCTTTAAAGCTCTGCATAAACAGCGAGCTTTTCGGCGTACTGTCATTTGGGCTGCTTTTGGGACTTGGGATTTTTAACCTTTTTCAAAACTTTTTCAAAGAGATTATCTTGAAAAGCTCGCGTTTAAGCAGGAAGAAAAACTCCCCCGCAAAGCTTTTTTTTGATGGAACTGCCGCAGACGCGGATAATTCCAAAAGCATTTCCGTAAAGGAAGCCTTTGCATTGTCCGTCGCCCTTTCGGCAGATTCTGTTGTTACAGGAATAAGCTCGGGCTCCCTTGAGCTGAACCTCCCGCTTTTATCGGCGGTATGTTTCCTCACGGGAATACCTGCCGTCCTCACAGGCGTACAGCTTGGTAAAAAGCTGCATTCCGCCCTGAAGATAAATCTTGGCTGGCTCAGCGGAGCTGTTTTAATTGTCCTCGCATTCTTACATTAATAAGATAAAAACTCCGCAGGTGATAATCCTGCGGAGCTAAGTTTATGTCGCTTGAATTATCAGTTGAACTCCGCAACTTTATTTTGGAGATTTGTGTCAACTTCATTAACGAGCATTTCAATAGCGTCTGCAATAGACTCTCTGTTTGTAGCCCAGTCTACGCCGTGGAATGCAGCTCTGATACCTATTTCTGCGCCTCCGTCGGTGGTGTAGCTTGCAATATCATTTGAGCATCCGGGTGCAAGATCAACAACGGGATACTGCTTAGCAAGGCTGTTGATCTCATCAAGTCTGTCAACAAGTTCTTCGGACCACTGTGCATCTTCCATTCTCTTCTGGCGGGAAATTGAACGGGCGTTCTCGTCATTTGAAGCAACGATAGTACATTCAGCCAAAAGTGCAGCGCCTACAGGGTTAGCCGAACCCTTACAAAGTACGTAGCCCTCCAGAGCAGCAGCCTGATAAGGATCGGAACCTGCGGGAGACGGTGTGGGAACGATTCCCAAATTTTCGGGAGGTATTTTCATCGACCATGTTTCGGGGTCTCCTTCTGCTTCCCAAGAACCGCCTATACAGAACAGCTCTCTCTTCTCGCCCATCATCTGAGGCTGTATAGCCCAGTTGAACTGCTCCAAAGGAAGAACCAGACCGGAGTTATACAGATCGTACTGGAAGTTCATAGCTTTTTCAAGAGTAGCGTCCTTGAGGTTGCAAACAAGACGTCCGTCAACCGCCTGTACTGTGGGAACGCCTGCGGAATAAGTGAGAGCAAGCTCGTTATACCAGTTGTCAAGACCCCATTGATCGTTATCCTCGTCAACGAATTCCATAAGCATACTCTTAAAGGTATCCCAGTTCCATTCGCCGGACTTATAAAGATCCCACGGATCGTCCATGCCGTTTTCCTCGATTGTCTCGGTGTTGTAGTACACAAAATAGTTTGCAATGACATTTGTAACAAACATAAAGTGCTTGTCGCCGAATTTGTAGCTTTCCATAGCTTCCTTTGTGTTTGCCCAAATATCGTCGTTAAGGTCAATGTACTGGTCAACAGGCTCGAACATACCGTTTATGATACCCTTAGGAAGATTGCCTGTGTCGCTTGCGTAAAGGTCAACGCCTGTTCCGCCTAGAACATTTGTGGACAGGTCGTTGTAGCGGTTTTCCCATGTAGTTGGTATCCATGTTACATATCCGCCGTATTTTCTTTCAAGAAGCTCCAGCTCTACCTTTTTGGATGCGCCGTTTGTAGAGGGGTTGAGGTCATAGTGAGCAAGCCACTTGATCTCCTTGTTTTCAAGCTCAACGTCCTTAAGCTGTGACATTGCGCTGCTGAGGGCGTCTACCTGTTCGTCGTTAAGCTCGTTTTCGTTTACCGCAACGGTTGCCGCTGTGGTAGTGGTTGCTTCCGTGGTTGTGGTAGCGTCCGCGCCGTCTGCGCCGCCTGTGGTATTGTCATTTCCGCAGGCAGAAAACGCTGCAGTCATTGTCAGGGCAAGTATGCCCGACAGTACTTTTTTCAAATTTTTCATCTTTAACTCCTAAAAATTTATTTATTAAAAACTCCGCAGGAATAATATCCTGCGGAGTAATTTAACCATGAATATTATTCAAATTCAGCAATCTTGCTCTGGAGGTTTGCGTCAACGTCATTTACCAGCATTTCAATTGCGTCTGCAATGGACTCTCTGTTGGAAGCCCAGTCTGTACCGTGAAGCGCAGCTCTTGT
>CAMWVF010000344.1 GCA_947177545.1 uncultured Clostridia bacterium
CCTACAAATTATATGACTATATTTTAAGGATTGTTATAGGTTATATATAAGATTTGCCGCAATTCCTGCAAGCAATGCTGCGATAGAAAATGTTATAACGATTTTGTATTCGGAAAATCCGCACATCTCAAAATGGTGATGTATGGGGGACATTTTGAAAAGTCTTTTGCCCTTTGTTGCTTTAAAGTACATCACCTGCACCACTACTGAAAGGGCTTCGAGAACGTACACAACTGCTATAAGAGCGAGAAGCAGGTGCTGATGTGTCGCAAAGCCAATTGCACAAATGCTGCCGCCCAAGAACATGGAGCCTGTATCACCCATAAAAACCTTTGCGGGGTGGAGGTTCCAAATGAGAAATCCAAGGCACGCTCCTGCAAGAGCCATGGAAAATATTGAGTACTCCCACATTCCCATTGAAGCGCATAGCATTACCAGCGACAGCGAGGATATGACCGTTACCGAGCCGCAAAGCCCGTCTATACCGTCGGTAAGATTTACTGCGTTTGTGAGGAAAATCAAGTACAGCACCATTATCGGATAGTAAAAAATACCGAAATCAACGTCCCCGAAAATAGGGAAAGTTATCGTTGTGGCATGGTCGCCCAAAAGGTACAGAGCGTACAAAAATGCGCTGCTGAAAACAAACTGCATGACCATTTTCTGCTTTGGTTTGAGACCCAAATTCTGCTTTTTCACGGCCTTGATGTAGTCGTCTATAAAGCCTATTCCGCAGTTTAAAAGTGCGAAGCCGTATCCTGCAAGAAGTCTGTAAAGCCCCGTATTGTCAGGAAGTGCGGCAGCGTCTGCGCTTTTGTAGCGGTATAAGGCGTATCCAACGGCAATTGCCACAGCAGAGCCGATTATGAACATAAAGCCGCCCATGATAGGCGTACCCTGCTTGCTTTTATGCCATGCGGGACCCTTTTCATATATAGTTTGACCGAAATGTATTTTTTTAAGCAGCGGAATGAGAAAAATTCCCGTAACTGCCGCTATTGCAAAGGCTGTCAGTGCGACTGCCATGTTTATCCAGAATGGCATTAAAAACTTTCTCCTTTAAATTTTGTTGAAACGGGTTGACGTTATTTTGTATGACGCTTTTTAACAATCTTTATAGAATTCGTCTATTATCTGCTCCATTTGCATTCCACGGCTTGCCTTGAAAAGAACAATATCATTGGGCTTCAGCTTATATTTTAAGAAGTTCAGCACCATTTTTTTGTCCTCGGAGCAGCCTGAGTGCATACCCAGTTCATCTGCGCGCTGTGCGATATATTTGGCATTTTTGCCGTAACAAACAAGCAGATCCACCTTTTTCAGAACCACATACTCGCCGACCTTGCGGTGAAGCTCGGCGGACTGTTCCCCAAGCTCCAGCATATCTCCCAAAACGGCAACTCTCCTGCCGCCGTCCTTTGGCTGCATTTCACAAAGGACATCTATAGCAGCCTCCATTGATGTGGGAGACGCGTTGTAGCAGTCCACAATAATAGTCTGCTCTCCACGCTTTGTGATGTTCTGCCGCAGGGAGTCGGGCTGGAAACCGCTTAGCATTTCCGCCGCCGCAACAGGGTCGCAGCCTGCGCATACGGACACCGCTATTGCAACAAGTGCGTTATATATATTGTGCTTGCCGATGCAGTAAAGTACAACATCGCAGATTATCTCTCCGTTTTTGCGGACATTGAAATACATTCTGTCGCTGCGTATGCTTACCTCCGTAGCCCTGTAGTCCGCCTTCTCGTTGTCTACGCCAACGGTTATTACCTCGCGGTAACCATCGTATTCCTCCTTAATTGGAGCAAGCATATCGTCGTCACAGTTCACAATAAGAGGAGCTTTTTTATCCGCGCCCTTGAGAATTTCAAGCTTTGCGTCCAGAATACCCTGACGTGAGCCGAGATTTTCAATGTGTGAATAACCGATATTGGTTATAACGCATACGGTTGGGTGAGAAGTCCTTGAAAGTCTTTCGATCTCGCCGAAATCGGACATACCCATTTCAAACACCGCAGCGGAACAGGTACTGTTCATTTTGAAGATAGTGAAAGGCAGACCTATCTCGTTATTGTGGTTCCCTTCAGTCTTGTAGACGCTGTGCTTGCTTGAAAGGGCGAGTGAAATCATTTCCTTTGTGGTAGTCTTTCCCACGCTTCCCGTAACGCCTACCACCACGGGGCTAAATTTCATTCTGAAATATCTTGCAAGGTCGAGGAGAGCCTTTCTTGTACTCTTTACAACAATACAGGGCAGCTCTGTAAGCGTTCTTTCGGAAATTACCAGCATTGCACCGCCCCGTACAGCCTGCGCCGCAAACTCGTGACCGTCGAACCGTTCACCCTTTATGGCAAAGAAAACTCCGCCCTGAACAGCGCTGCGCGTATCCGAATAAAAGCTGGATACAGGTATGCGCCTGTCGAAATTCCTGATATTGTAGGGCTTGCCTCCCGTAATATCCATTATCTCGTTTATGGTCATGTACTCGAAAAATTCGGGGTCGTATCTTTTTCTGACGTAATTTTTCATTATTTCCGCAACAATTTCACGCTCGTCAAATGGAATGTGAACGTCGTCCTTTATTATCTGATAATCCTCGTGTCCCTTGCCCGCAAGGACGATTATATCGTCCTTTTCCGCAATTGTTATTGCGCGGCGTATCGCAGCCTTGCGGTCGGTAATTCTGATATATGGCTTTTCATGGGCAAGTCCGCCGATAATGTCCTTAATGATATCCTCGGGGTCTTCGT
>CAMWVF010000345.1 GCA_947177545.1 uncultured Clostridia bacterium
TAAAAAGTTTCTGTGTCACTGTCGTTTTCCCCACACACGGAGAACCTGCTATAATGATCAATTTTTGTTTTGACATCTATATTCCTCACACCAATCATTTGAAATTCTACAACAATAGTATCACAAATTTGCGGAATTTGCAATAGGTACAGTCCAATTGTAACCGTATTGTAACTTTTTGTCATATTATACTGTTAGGCATTTTTGCCGATTTCCCGCCGTAAATTTTCCAAAACCTATTGATTTTATGGGGATTTTGCTGTAAAATAATAGGTATATTATTATATTTTTTCGGAGGTTTTTACTATGTCTTGCTTTGATCTTGCTGCTGTTTTCACCGACCACATGGTTTTGCAGAGAAACAAAAATATCAACATCTGGGGCTGCGCTTACACCGCTACTGACATTACCGTGGAGCTTTGCGGGAAGTCCGTAACCACCCGCGCCGAAAGCGGTAAATGGAAAGCTGTCCTCCCCCCAATGGAAGCGGGCGGTCCGTATGAGCTGAAAGTTACCGACAACAGGGGCGGGGAGACCGTACTCCACGACGTTATGATCGGCGAGGTCTGGTTTGCAGGCGGACAGTCCAATATGGAGCTGGAGCTGCAAAACGCCCTTAATGGCAACGAGGTGCTGAAAAATATCAAGGACGTGAACGTGCGGTTCTATTATACGCAGAAAATTGCATATATTGACGATTATTTCCATTTTGCCGAGCGTAATAGCTGCTGGACTGTTGCCGCTCCCGATACCGCTGCAAATTATTCAGCGGTGGGGTACTATTTTGCACGCCGCCTTGCCGCCGCGCTTGGCGTTACCGTTGGCGTTATCGGCTGCAACTGGGGAGGAACCTCCGCTTCCTCATGGATGAGCAGAAAGGCTCTGGAGCAGGACGCTGACACGAGAAGCTATGTTGATGAGTATGACAAAACAATGGAAGAAAAAACCATGGAGGGCTACTTAAAGGAGCTTGCCGAATACGAGGAATGGCACAACGAGTGGCAGCCAAAAATCAACGAGTATTACGCCACAGCCGAAAACCCCACATGGGAGGGAGCGCAGGAGTACGCAGGTCCGTCAAGATGGCCCGAGCCTATGGGTCCCAGGTCGCAGTTCCGTCCGGGCGGACTTTATGAGACTATGGTGACGCGTATCTGTCCATACACGTTGGCAGGATTTATCTACTATCAGGGCGAAAGCGACGACCACAAGCCCGACACGTATTATAAGCTTTTCAAAGCTCTTATTGAGCAGTGGCGCACCGACTGGGAGGACGATTCCCTGCCTTTTGTCTTCGTGCAGCTCCCCATGTTCATGAACGAGGGGGACGAGGATTTCAAGCACTGGTGCAAGATACGCGAGGCGCAGATGAGGGTACACCGTACCACGGCAAATACCGGCATTGCGGTAATTCTCGACAAGGGCGAATTCAACAATATTCACCCTATCGACAAGGAGCCTGTGGGTGAACGGCTTGCTTTGCAGGCGTTGTACCACGTATACGGCAAAATTTCAGCGGACGAGGCTTACGGCGCGATTTATAAGTCCCATGAGTACACCGACGGCGGCATTACGCTTAGCTTTGACCATGCAGGGGACGGCTTTGAGCTTAAAGGTGAAAAGGCTGTGGGCTTTGAAGTTGCCGGCAAGGATAAGAAGTACCATACAGCCGACGCTTGGTTCAAGGAGGACAAAATATTTGTCCGTTCAGCCGAGGTAGCCGAGCCTGTTTATCTGCGTTATAACTGGACTAACTACGGTGATGTGACCGTTTACAGCAAGAACGGTATACCTCTTGCGCCGTTCAGGACGAGCAGAAATGATGAGTGAACCGATAACGATAAAACAGCGCAATATATTTATTCGTGAGCTTGAAAATCTTACCAACGACAGAGCTGTAAGCGGAGTACTGCTTACTGGCTCTGTTGCTTGCGGCTGTGCTTCTGAAAATTCGGACGTTGACATTATTGTGCTGTGCGACAGGCATTGCTTTGAAACCCATTTTACCGACGGTATTCTTGTGGAGACTTCGTTTGTGACTTACGAATATGCAGTGGAAAAGCTAAACGCCAAATCTATGGAAGTTTATCACTATCTTGATGCTGAAATCGCGTTCGATCGTGACGGGCGGGTATCCGAAATAATGGCTCTTGCAAAGCAAAAATACGAGAATTACCACACTCCGCAAAAGGTCAGGGACGGGCTGTACCATTGGCTTATGACGGTAAAGATAAAGCTTGAAACGGCTGATGCGCTGAAAAAGAAATACCTTGCCCATATAAATGCGTGGACAGTCCTTGAAGCAGTGTGGGCGGTCAACAACAAGCCAATGCCGCCTGCGGGTACGGCGTACCGCAAAAGGGGAGAATTGCAGACAGTACCTTGTGAAAATTGGTTTGAGAAGCTTTTTTCTGAGGACTGCTGCGGCGCAATGTCTGAAATTATTGACTTTTTGCTTCCTTTGCTGAAGCGGTAAAATATGGAGGAAAAGTATGGCAGAATTAAATATCAAAGACTACATTTACAGAGAATTATCCTCGGCTGACAGAGAAATTGCCTTGAGGTTTGTAAATTATCTTGAAGATAACCAGTTGACTTTTTACAAGGATAACTGCGATTGCTGGAAAGACAAAATATACTATTGGATAAAATTAGGAGATAAATGCGTATGCTTTATTGCAGTAAACGACCCTGACGAAGAGGACAACCGCTGGACGGTCTGGTCTGACAATATG
>CAMWVF010000346.1 GCA_947177545.1 uncultured Clostridia bacterium
CCTCTGGAATATCCACCGCCTTGAAAAGCTCCCTCGCACGTGCGGCAAGAACCTTTTTATCCTTGTTTACAAGCAATCCCGCCGCAAGAACGTTATCAAGAACGCTCATTGTGTCGATGAGATAGATCTGCTGGAAAACAAACCCGCAGTGCTCCTTGCGGAACAGCGCAAGCCCATCGGAACTCAAGTCCGAAATAATTTTTTCTCCGAAGGTTATTTTTCCGAGAGTGGGAGTATCCATTCCCGAAAGAGCATACAGAAGCGTAGATTTTCCCGCGCCCGACGCTCCCATGATTACCGTGAAGTCGCCCTTGTAAAGCTCCAGATCAACATTTTTCAGAACGTGCTGCATTGCCCCTCCGCTGGAGAAGCTTTTGCTTAAACGCTCGGTTTTAATTAAAATATTTTTCATAAACAAAACCGTCCTTTGTGCATTTTTAAGACTGACTGTGTCTCAGCCTTTCACGTTCCATTATAGACTTTTAAACCTTAACTGTCTTTAAGCAAACCTTAAATATTCCTTAAATCGTTCCGCTGAGTTTGATTAAAATTTCTGCCGCAAGACCGTTCCGACCGTTTTCAATAACAAGCTCGCCGCCCATTTCTTTCATAAAGCAATCGGAAATATACAGTCCCAGCCCTGCGCCCTCGATATTTTCAGAATTTTTTCCACGCTTGAATTTTTCCTTTAAAATAGGGACTTCCTCGCTCGGCACACCGCCGCCGAAGTCCTCGATTTTTACGGAAAGACGACCGTCTTTTAACAGTATTTCCACGTTGATTTTAGTGTTTGCGTACTTGTATGAATTCGCAAAAATATTGTCGAAAACCTGCTGTAAACGGAGCTTGTCCGCATAGATAAGACATTCGGGGACAGCGGGGATTTCCGCATAATGAAAATAATCCGCGTCCGCTAACATATCGGAAAGCTCGCTGCTTTTCATGTCCGCAGGCTCAACGGTAAGCTGCTGCAATTCCTCCAAGGTCGCCGCAAAAAGGTTTGTAACAAGTGTGTTTATTTGGTCGGCTTTGTGTATAATACGGGTGTAATTCTGACGGCTTTTTTCGTTTTCCGAAATAGCCGCCCCCACCTCCGAAGCCGCCTTTATACTTGCTACGGGAGTACGTATGTCGTGGGAAAGCTTAGCAACCAGTTCCTTTTTGGAGGCATTGGCTTTCGCCTCGGCAATGCGGGCTTTTTTCAGCTCCGAGCGCATTATATCAAAGCTTTCGGTGAACGCGCCGAAAATATTTCCCCTGTCCATTTTCAGGGGAATATCAAGATTTCCTCCCGCAACGCTTTCCGCAAAGTCCTCCAGTTTTTTGAACGGTTTTATTACCGCGCGGTCAATGTATACCGAATATGCCGTACACATCACAAGCTGAACTACCGCCGCAAGCACGATCACTGCGGCGGTTTCCTTTTTGGTTTCGGAAAGCCTTTGGGAGCTTTCGCTGTGAATAATTATTTTCCCCGAAACACCCTCCGTCGTTTCAATATCAAGTATAGTATCGCGGTTTATCACAGCCTCGTTAACGCTTTCGCTAAGCCCCTGTTTTGTTTTGAACAGCACGTTCCCGTCCCGGTCAAGGACGGTATAATCAAGTCCAGTAACGTTTTTGTGAGCAGCGATATTTTCCCAGTCAGACGTTACGGACTGCACAGCAGTGTTAACCTCGACAGAATCCTGCAAGCCGTTGTCGGCAGTACCGAAAAACCATATCACAGCGGAAATTTCCGCCAGAAAAATTACTGCCATGCAGGTCAAAAAAGCTTTGAATTTCATTGTTTACCCCCAACAAATTTGTATCCGTCGCCCCATACGGTAACTATGTATTTGGGATTGCTTGGATCACACTCTATAGCTTCACGAATTTTTCTTATGTGGACGTTCAATGTACCGTCTCCCGTGAATTTGTCCTCCCAAACGTTATCAAAAATTTCCTGCTTGGAAACCACCCTGTTTTCGTTTTTCACAAGGTAGGTCAATAGCCTGAACTCCAAAGCTGTAAGCTTTGCGGGGACGCCGTTCACAAATGCCTGCCTGGCGTTAAAGTCCACCGTAAGCCAGCCGTCGGAGTACGCCGTATCGGTACTTCCGTAACGCTTGAGTACCGCCTTGACCTTTGCAAGCAGTACACCTAAAGAATATGGCTTTTGGATATAATCATCGCCGCCGATATTCAGCGCGATAATTTTGTCGTCGTCGCTTGACCTCGCGGAAATAAATAGAATCGGAATCTGCGTTTTTTCGCGAAGCTCTCTGCAAAGGTCGAAGCCGCTTTCTCTCCTGAGATTTATGTCAAGGAGCAGCAGGTCGGCGGAATTGTCCTCAAAAAACTTTCTGCACTCTGACACGCTGTACACAACGGCAGCTGTCACGCCGAACAGATTGAAGTACTCGGCGGTGCTGTCCGCAAGAAGCTTTTCGTCGTCTATTATCAAGCAATCGTATTTCATTTTTATTCTCCTTAAATATGCGGTGATATTATTATAATAGCATATTAAACTGTCAACGTCAATCGGTTTTATCTTACGGAAATATATCCGTACAAAGAATATGCCGCCAAGCCTTTTCTGCCACTTGAAAAAAAATTGTATATGTGTTATAATTATGCAAAACCTTAATTTTATAAAATTAGGAGGAAAACTGCAAATGGCAAATTTTACAAAGCAAGCTATAAAGGCTTCATTTTTGAAGCTTCTGGAGCAGCGCCCGTTAAAC
>CAMWVF010000347.1 GCA_947177545.1 uncultured Clostridia bacterium
GAATTGGTCTCCTCCTTTGCCTGCTCTGACTGTTCCGAAATAAGATCGTCTATTTTATCCTTATAAACGACCCATTCTTCACGGTAAATTTTAAGCTGTTCAATGCCTTTTTCGGTGATTTGATAGTATCTTCGGTTTCTGCCAAGATACTCTTGGTCGTAGCTTGTGAGAAATTCGTTTTTGAGCAGTCTCCTTAAAACGGGGTAAAGCGTCGACTCCGACATTTCCATAGCTCCTCGTATTTCCTGGGTTATCTTATATCCGTAAGTATCCTCTTTGGAAACAACAGAAAGCACAAGCGCGTCCAACAATGCTGCGCTGACCGGAAAAACCATAGTAGCCCTCCTTTTTATTTTTACTTTTGATTAACCTTTTGAAGCGTCCGATAAATCAGACAAAGCTGAAAAGAATTTATCCGAACCGATGTAATATCCTGATAAAAATTCGTCTGATATAGCATTGTTCACTACATCGCCGCCTATGGAGACCTTTACCGTTTCGGAATTTTCGTATGTGGTGTATTCCATAATTTTTTCGTACGGTTCGTCATTTTTCGATTTTATGACCGTGGGGGTTTTCTCCTGATACAGCGATATAACGTATTTCGGCGTTAGGTCTACGCTGTTTTCGGTAATTTCCGTCCAATTATTTTCGTCAAAAAATGCGGACACGTCCGACTGACTTTGTTGTTCCAGTACAGCGACCCTGCCGTGTTCGAGTGCGTCTGAAATTTCAATACGGCAAAGCTTTTCGCCGACCGTATCTTCCTTTGCACAGCCTGCGAGTAATACCGATAAAATAACGGTCAGCAGGCATGAAAGCAAAATCTTTTTCATATGAATGACCTCCAACTCAAGTGAGTTTTTCTTAACTCTGATATTATTATACATCATATAATATCATTTGTCAATACATATTTGAAAAAAATTTTTTTGCAGACCTATTTTATTGACAATTTTTTGTTTTTATAGTATAATTATCCTCAAAGGGGGAAAGTACAAATGGATATAAAAGATAATTCATACAGATGTCCGTGGTGCGGAAATATTGTTGAAAATGCTAAGCGGTTTAATAGGTTTCATTCCGAAAGAGTTTGCCCAAACTGTAACCATCATTATAGTTGTAATGGCAGAATATCTTCATTAACTATTACTATAGTTTTACTCTTGTTTCCTTTTGTACTTTTCTTTCGATTGCATGGCATAAAAATTTTTGTTGTATTAGTTTTGGAAGCTTTGATAGAGATGATTTTCCATAAGCTTGATTTAGTACGTGATCCAATGATAAGGTGCAGAGAAATGGTCATTCCTACAAAGGGATATAATGTAAAAATAGAACTATACCCCATTTATTGGAAAAGTATATTAAAAGAAGATACTGTTATTCCTATAGTGTTCGTTGATGATTTCGGAAAAGCGCTATCGCTGCCATGCTGTGTAAGAATTGAAAACGGCAAGTGGAGAAAGGGTCTTTTTGAATGCGACCTTAAACTGCTGGAATTTGGCAGTACGCCCGAAAGCACGTCTGACAGGATATACTTATATAATATGGGTAAAGTCATTGGTATCGGGGACGTTGTGGAAGTGCTTAAAACTTCATATTAAAAAACGGTAACTGTAAAAAGTTACCGTTTTTTATCCCAACTCCTCGGAAAGAGCAAGCCACTCCTCCTCATACTCGGAGCAGAGCTGCTTCATATCTTCAAGAGCCGCACATTTTTCCTGCATAAGCTGATAGTCGGCGCAGACTTCGGGGTCGGCAAGCTCCTGCTGAATGACCGACATTTCGTCCTCAAGACGTGCTATCTCGTTTTCGAGTTCTTTAATGCGATTGCGTTTTTTAGCGTCCGCAGCACGCTGCTCCTTTGAACGGTACGCCTTGACGTTCTTTTCCTCGGCAGCCTGCCTTGCTTTTTCCTGCTTTTCACGGTCGATAAGCTGCTGCTCAGCCGTTTCCGTTTCGCGCTTTACAGCAATATAATCATCAAAGCCGCCGTCGTAGCTTTCTATGGAATTTTCTGTAATTTCAATTATCCTAGTGGCAAGCTTGTTGAGCAGATAACGGTCGTGGGAAACGAAAATTATCGTTCCGTCAAACTCGCATAAGGCTTGCTCCAAAACCTCTTTGGTGTCAATGTCAAGATGGTTTGTGGGCTCGTCAAGAATAAGGACATTGCCACGCTCCAGCATCATAATTGCGAAGCAAAGCTTTGCACGTTCGCCGCCGCTTATTACACCCACCTGCTTGAAAACATTCTCTCCCACAAGACGAACGCAGCCTAAAAGCGAACGAATTTCTCTGTCAGACATTGTCCTGTAACGTGAATGGACTTCGTCCATAACGGTCTTGTTCGTGTCAAGTTGGGCGTTTTCCTGGTCAAAATAGGAAATTTTAACATTTTTAGTCCACTCAATAATTCCGTGAGAGCAGGGGAGTTTCCTCTGAATAATTTTCAGCAGGGTGGATTTTCCGATACCGTTTGAACCGATAATGCCAAGCTTTTCCCCACGCTTTACCTCAAAGGAAACGGAGTCTGCAAGAGTTTTGCGGTCAGCGCCGCTGCCTACGGAAATGTCGATATTTTTCACAGTCAGCAGATCGATAGGAGGCACAATGTCATACTCAAATTTGATTTTAGCAGACTTTTCATACAGCACCGGATTTTCGATAATTTCCATAGCCTCAAGCTTTTTTATGCGGCTTTTCGCCATATTG
>CAMWVF010000348.1 GCA_947177545.1 uncultured Clostridia bacterium
CCCGCAATACCTCCGCCGATGATCAGAACGTCGGTTTTTATGTCGTTTTTCATTGTTGGAAAGTCGGGGCGGCTGATATTTTCATTCCATAGTGATTTCAAAACCCAAGTCCTTTCATTTTTCACAATTAATAGGTTGAAATAATATTTTCCACATATTGCTTCATTTCAGTTTTTGATGAAATATTGTGCGTACCGTTTATAATATTTTGCTTTTCATTCTGCGAAAGAGAAGCGAACTTCTCCATTGCTGTCGGATTCATTGCAAGAGCCATTCCGAATCCTATCGGCATTTCGTTATTTTCCATAATGAGCCTCCTTAATGTCTTTATATTTTATTTTTTCTCGGATTTATTAGATTATTCGGATTAAGACAGATATGGACTGCTGCAAACAACAAATTTTCAGAAATTGATTAGTCATAACAAACAAAAAACGACTTGCTTATTGTAAAGCAGGTCGCTTTTTGTGTAAGCGGCGCATTATGGTAACTGTTTTTAATTACCGTGCAACAGCCTATTTCTAAAATTCTGTAAAATACTTCTTTATCGATTTCAGTCTTCCGAGACAGCATACTTGCTTTGAAATGATTTATGCAGTGTAGTATCGCTGATTTTTGCTTTTGGGCTTTTCGGGGATCGCCAGCTTTAACGCTCCGCTGTCGAGCAGGGGCTGAACAAATCTTGACATCAGATATATTATCGAATATTCGCCGTTAAAGTGCTCCTCAAGCTCCGCGCGTGACCTTGGTACTGTGCAGAATTCAAGTATCCTGCCGTCTACCGAATTTTTGGACGAAACGGCGACCGCATCGTTGAAAAGAGTTGCCCTGAAAACGCCTCTGTCATTTTCAAACAGCGGCTGCGGCAAGCCGTTTTCTTTCATAGAGTTGATGATCGTGGGAATACCGCTGAAACGGTTCTCGGTAATTCCCATATTTTCAAGAGCCATTGCAATAAACGGATTGCGGGTATCGGCGTTTGTTTTGCCGAGATTATCGAGGGTCATTCTACCGTACAAACCGCCGGGATTTTCTATCTCTATTCTGTCGGAAAACATTTTAACTGTAATCGGCGAGGAAACGGTATGAACGCTGTAATCTCTGTGGACGAGAGCATTTGTCACAAGCTCCCTAATAGCCTCGACGGGGTAGTCGGTTTTGTCCGTGCGTTTTCCCGTTTGCTTGTCGATAATGATTTTATTGCGCATATTGCGGCGAATAAACGCAAGAGCCGCTTCGAGCATTTGCGGGATCGTGCCGTCAATACGTGCGCTGTCAATAAATCTTTCGCCTACCGCGCCAACTGTGCTTACTTCTGTTCCGGGAACAACAACGGCAGTTATGCAGCATTGGGGATAGTACCCTTGAGGATATTCCGAAAACAGCATTATGCCTGCCAAGGTCGGAGCGTTTTTATCGGTAAGCCCTTGAAGCTGACATATTTTTTCCTTGTTTAAATTAGCAAGATTAGGCTTTTTCTCTTTTATCTGCGCAAGAAATATATTCAATTTATCTGTGTCTATATCGGAAAATTCGGTGCGCTCGGAAACGCGTAGCTCGTCGTGTATCTGCATTTTGAAAGCTTCGTAGCTGTAAACCTCGTATTCGGTCATCGGCTTGTCTCCGTCGCCAACACGGATATAGGAGCCTTTAAGCTTGCCTTTCCCTTTGTAATAGCAGGGCTTTTGAAAATTGTCCACCTCGCCGATCTCAGCGCATACAACAATTTTTCCGTCTATATCGGCACAGGTGCAAAGCGGTCTGACTACGGGCTCCATTTGCTCGCTCTGTTCCATAATTTTTCTTTGCAGGTCCGACGCGTTATAAACTCCGCATATCTCGTAACCGGAGGTCTCGTCAATTCCGAAGAGTATCCTTCCGCCGCCTTGCTGATTGGAAAATGCCGACAGCGTATCAAACAGCTTAGGACAGCCTTCCTTTGCCGATTTTATTTCCAGATAATTTGTTTCGCACTTTTGATTTAAAACCTTTTGCACAAAATCTTTAAGCTCCGTTTCCAACATACTCAAACGCCTCCCCTTATAAATAATTATATGCAGTTTATAAAGATTTGTCAATAGAATTTATTTGGAAATATTTATAAAATTAAAATTATATTTATAAAAATGTATAATTTCTTTATAATTTGACAAATTTGCCAACGGTTTGTTGAGTTTGCCAATTTGTTGGCAAAATTGTTGCTTACTATTGCAGTAACTTTCCTAAATGGATAAAAATTCAAAATAGCATTATAGGTTAGAGTGCTTTTAGTTTGCGCTTTGAAAACAGTGAAAAGGTTGGTTTCTGTAAGCTTTTTGTAGAATGACTATTCGTTATGACAAACTTGCCTCATTTTTCCTTGCCTTTCTTCACATCACTTCTACTTGGCTTTTGCCTAAATGATGCATCTTCTTCGCGTTTGCTGATATGCTCCAGTCCAAAAACCGCTGCCAGTTTTGAGCAGTGGTTCTACAATTTAATAGAAAAATGACTTGACAAACCAAAAAATCCGTTGTATAATACAAACATACCGTCAGCATGTAAATGGAGGGATAAAATTGGCGCGCAATAAATATCCCGAAGAAACCGTGAATCTTATACTTGAGACGGCGACACGTCTGTTTGTACAAAAGGGCTACGAGCGAACTTCGATACAGGACATTATCAATAACCTCGGCGGATTGAGCAAGGGTGCTATATATCATCAC
>CAMWVF010000349.1 GCA_947177545.1 uncultured Clostridia bacterium
GGGTATGCAGTAATCATATGCGGGGACTATCAGCGATACGGGACGCGAAAGCTGGATTATCGAGAAAAGTCCCAAAGAAACCGCAAGAATCCTGTCAAACTTATGCGGGTGCGGAGGCGGACAGCAGCAGCAATCCCCTGCAGGCGGCATGGGAGGCATAGGCGGCATCGGGGGCATAGGTGGCTTGCATACGCCTCCGCAGCTTCCTGCGGGAACGCAAATAAACTTAGCGTCCAGCGCAACAGGATCTACAACGTGGATAGTCGCTTTAGGCATACTTGCCGCGGAATTTGCGGTGCAGAAACTGCCGTTGCATGGTTCCAAAGGCAAAGGCATTATAAAATCGTCTTCGCTCGTGAAAACCTTTGCACTGCCCTCGCCGCCGTAAAGGATAACTCTCTTGTTCCACAATGCGGTGCCGCAGAGCAGCGTACCTGACTGGGGCTGACAGAATGTCTTTGTGAAAGCCTCCGCAGTGATCTTAAATCTGTAAGTAATGTCAACCGAGTAATAACCGGACTTGAACGGAACGGAATCGACCGAGATACAGGTTGCTTCAACCTCTACACAGCGAGTTCTTACTATGTTCATATCGTCCGTGATTGCGGGCGAGTCTTCGCTTAAAGTAACAGGCAGCTCGTATATACAGTCCCTGTCGGAGCAGCTGTCAAAAACCCGCTGAACTTCAATGCAAACTGCCTCTTTGAAGCAGTTGTTCTTATCGCTCATATAAATCCTCCTATGAAAATATTAAAGTATTAAAACTTCAATATATACTATTCACAGGGAGGGCAAAAAGTTACAATATCAGGTGTTTTTATCCGTCTTGTGGAATTCCTTAAGATTGCCTATCTTCTCATTGCGCTCGTCCAGCACCTTTTCCACGTCTGACCATTCAAGTCCCCGATCAACTGCGAGTACCATTACATGGTATAAAAGGTCGTTTATTTCGTTCATAAGCTCGTCATTGTCGCCGTTTTTTGCGGCAATAATGGTCTCGGAGGCCTCCTCGCCGATTTTTTTGCATATCTTGTCAACACCCTTTTCAAAAAGGTAGCAGGTGTAGGACTTTTCGGGGGCTTCTCCCCTGTCGAATGCCGCTTTACGTGCTTTGATCACCTCAAAAATTTCGTGATATACTGTCATTTTTTAACTTCCTTTCAATTCATTTAAATTTATTAGCCTCATACTGTCCATATCCAGTTCGCGGTAGTAGCAGTTGTTTGCAACACCGTTATAGCTTGTATGGCAGATATTTCCTTTATCGGGCGTGACTTGGTACACAAGAGAATTCTGCTCGCAGTTCACGAAAATGCGGTTCACCGTAAAGGTGTTCCCCGACTCCGCTCCCTTGAACCACAGCTTGTTTCGTGACGTACTCCACAGCACAAGCTTTTTTTTGCAGACGGTCTCCAAAAAAGCCTCCTCGTTTGTATAGGCTATTAAAATTACCTCCTTTGTAATAGTATTCTGCACGGCAACAGGAATTACCTTGTTTTCCACCGCCATGCCGCTGATTTTGTTCCAGTCAAGCATCAGCTTGTCTGTTTCCTCTATCATTCCCATGTTAAACCTCCTTGTTCAGCGCTTGATTTATCAAGTCAATTTTTTGTTGGTCGTTTTTATTTTTAACGTTTTTTCTATAGCCGTCTTTCAGAGACGCAGTGTACACCTTTAAATAGTCCTGCAAATCAAGCAGCAGATAACGAACGCCGCTTTCCTCCGTAACAGGGATTTTCTCCACGTCAACACCCGCAAAGGGAGCTAAGCTTTCCAAAGAAGCAAACGCAACGCTCAGCCCATTTTTCTCAAAGGCGTGTTCGTGAACGTCATAAAGGGTGTACCCATTTTCCGACATTATATCGGCAATTCTGTCCCACCTGTCGTTCAAAAATTTTTCGGGGATAAGCACATCAATATCGTCCGCATGAAGGTCTGTTCGGAGCCTTTGCTCCAGTCCCAAAGAGCCAAACAATAACGGAACTACACTCAGATTTTCGTTCAAAGCCTTTGCGATATGTAAAAAATTATTTTTCATATCAAGCATCGGCTTGTCTGTTTCTTCTATCATTCCCATTATAATTCTCCTTTGATTTTAATAAGCAATAAATTATTACAGCCTGCTGAACTTCAAGCAAATGCTTTTTAAATCCATATCCGACAAAATATTCCGAATCAATAACGTCGTCGGACACTTCTTCTCCCCTGTAAAAAGGCGGACAAGGATTTAATACTGCGCCTTTATTCGCCATATTCATGATTTCCTTTGTAACCTGACAATTTCCGAAATCGCCGATAATATCGGACGGCAGAGAATCGGTACATATAATATCCTTGCCTTTGACAGCCTCTCTGATATTGCAATGTGTCCTTAAGCCGTCAATCTCATATCCTTTTGCACAGCAATGCTCCAGTTCAAATCCCATAACATTGGCTGCTTCTTTCCAAGCAAGACCTATGTTTCCGTTTTTGCCGCAGAACAGATATTTGTCTTTTGTAAAATCGTCTCTGATTTTTGAAAGCGCATACATATCGGACAAAATTTCACATGGGTGATTTATGTCTGTCATGGCGCTGATAACGGGAACAGCAGAGTATTTCGCAAGTGCTTCAAGCACGCTGATATTTTTATGTCTTGCAATTATAACGTCAGCCCAGTTGTTTAAGTAGCCGCACACATCTTTCAAGTCCTCTTTTTTAT
>CAMWVF010000350.1 GCA_947177545.1 uncultured Clostridia bacterium
ATAAAATATCAAGTTATGCAATATTTTTTTGAAAGTTATTGTTTTTTATTTGCAAATATTGTATAATTATAATATTATTACAAAAATCACTATTCCCCGAAAGAACGAAAGGAACGGATTAAAATGGATTTAAACGAACTCAGAAATCAAATTGACGGTATAGACGGTGAGATACTAAAGCTTTTTTCCCGCAGAATGGAGGTCTGCAAGGCGGTCGCTGAGTACAAAAAAAACAATGACCTTCCCGTAATGCAGAGCGGTCGGGAAAAGCAGGTCATAGATAACATCAGAAGCAAAGCTCCCAAAGGGCTTGAGGACGGCGCGGCTATGCTGTTCCAGAACATTATGGATATAAGCAAGTGCATACAAAACAAAGAAATGAAGTATACATCGAGTATTACTTCCACAAAGCAGTTCGCAGCCGAAAATGCGGCAAAAATCGCTTGTCAGGGCACTGCTGGAGCATACTCTGAAGCCGCCTGCAAAAAAGTTTTCGGAGACAAGCCCGCAGTTTTTTATCACTCCTTTGAGGATGTTTTCAACGCTGTTGAAACCGGAGAAGCTGATTTCGGAATACTGCCATTGGAAAATTCCACCATTGGCACAATTTCCGAGACCTACGACCTTATGGCAAAGCATAATTTTAACATTTGCTCCCTTATTCGTGTGGAGATAACCCATTGTCTCGCTGCTGTAAAGGGTACAAAGTCGGAGGACATAAAGTATGTCTACTCCAAAGCCGAAGCCCTATCTCAATGCTCCGAATTTATAAAGAAAAGCGGCTTTATTCGACGTGAATACGCCAACACTGCCCTTTCAGCGGAGCTTGTCGCAAACAGGAACGACAGTTCTATTGCCTGCATCTGCTCCAAAAACTGCGCAGGACTTTACGGTCTGGAAATAATCAATGACAGGATAGCAGACGCTTATCCAAATTACACGCGGTTCATCTGCTTTTCGAGGGACTACATAGTCGCCGATGACGCGGACACTATCAGCGTTTGCCTGTCACTTTCAAACACGCCCGGTTCGCTTTACAGACTGCTTACAAAATTTTCCGTGTACGGTCTTAACATGACAAAAATTGAGAGTAAGCTTATTGCGGGCAGCGATTTTGAAGCCCTGTTCTACCTGGATTTCAAGGGCAGCTGCACCGACCCGACAGTTGTTGCCCTGCTCCACGATCTGGAGAACGAGCTGTCATTTTTCCGTTTTCTGGGAAGCTTTAAGGAAATTTTATAAAGGAGTGCGCTTATGCCTGAAATCACAGTATCTGCAATAATAGCCTGCGGTGGAAGTTCCACCAGAATGAACGGCACAAACAAGCAGCTTTGCGAAATAGGCGGCGTACCCATATGCGTCCGCTCAATGCTTATTTTTGAAAATATCGACGAGGTAACGGAGGTAATCGTTTCCGCCAGAGAGGAGGACATACCCCCAATCGAAGCCCTTGCCAAAAAGTACAGCATAAAAAAATTCAGGGGTACGGTCAAAGGCGGTGAAACACGTCAAAAATCGGTTTTTGCGGCATTTATGCAGACAGACAAGTCCACACGGTACATTGCAGTACATGACGGGGCAAGACCATTTGCAGACCCTGAAAACATAAGAAAATGTATCAGGGACGCTTCGGTTTTTGGCGGGGCGGCATTGGGCGTTCCCGTCAAGGACACCATAAAGACCGTAAACGGTGGCTTGATAGTGGATACTCCCGACAGAAACAGCCTTTACGCAATCCAAACACCCCAGATTTTCCGCCGTGACGTATATGTAAAGGGGGTAAACTTTGCACTTGACCACGAGCTTGATTTTACCGATGACTGTCAGCTTGCGGAGGCGGTGGGGGTAAAGGTTTGCGTTACGCCCTCCGACCACGGGAATATCAAGATAACTACTCCCGAGGATATTTTTATCGGGGAGGCTATTCTTAAATCAAAAGCATAATTGGGGAGGGATTTTATGAGCGGAATTATTTTCTGGACGGTACTTACAGCTGTTGTGTTCGGCTTTTTAGTTACCTGCATTATTGAAGCCGTATCTATAATTATAAAAAAGAGAAAGTACGGCAGGCGAATATCAATAAAAATGCATAATTCAAGCGCTATGTGGTGGTGCATTGCTTTCGGCATTATTAAAGGACTGCAAGCAATTACAGATTTTTGCGGACTTAAATACCTCAAATACTATGATTTTACCGAAAGCGTTTTAGGCAAAATAAAAATCGTATGCAATATACTTATTTTTTTCTCGTTTATATTTGCATATTTTCTGCGTACCCGTGCGTATATAACCGAAAAAGGCATAATTACAGCCGCGTTGTTTCTGCCTGTTTCGGGCGTAAAATATTCGGTGAAAACGGAGTACGGCGAAAAAATAATTAATATTTACACGCAAAAGCAAATGCCGTCCTACACATTCTGCACAAAGAAGAAAACAGCCGAATCAATGCTTTAAAAATTTTACGAAGAGGCGGACGGTACTGCCGCAAGGGATAAAATAAAAAACGGCACGGCAAAATATCTGCTTACGCTGTTGTGTACATCGTTGATTTTGGTTGGCGGGATTTTCGCATGGTATGAAGTAAAAAAGCCTGTGGTTTTCGTGGGAGATAAAATACTGAAAACCGATTCGGAATGTGCAATTTTCCATTACAGCCTTTTTTATTTTTCAAGTTACTCCCTTTCCATAATAC
>CAMWVF010000351.1 GCA_947177545.1 uncultured Clostridia bacterium
CACTGGGATTTATGTTCAGATCCTGAGCAATTTTTATAAATTTCTTTTCGTCCGGCTCTTCGGTAAGAACCTGACCGCCGATTATTGAGCCGATAAACTCGCCGTTTACCATGATAGGTGCGGCAAAGTCCACAAGACCCGCATGGCAGTAATAAGCGGCAGCCTTGCCTGTTTTCATGGTCTGTTCGCCGCCGTTTTTATCGCATAGACCGCAACGTGCGCAGCCTATTTTTGACTGGCGGGTATAGTTCATGCAAAAATCGGTGAAATTGCTGCCTTGGGTCACGGCGTTTCCTTTTTCGTCTGTGGTAAGCGCAGCCATACCCGTAAGTCTGGCAAAGCCGTCCTGAATTTCCTGTAATGTTGCAACGTCTATTAATTCGGTAAGTTTTACATCGAGCATAGGGATTACCCTCCGTATAATAAATTTAATATATTTTACGTGATAGTTATTTAGAAAATTATACACTATTTTTTCTCTTTTGTCAAGGGGGAACGCCCGATACATTATATAAATTTTTATTTATATTGGTACGTTTCTGTAGCGCGGGGCTTGCTTCCTGTTCAAAAGGCGGGAGCAAGCATAGTCCCGGCCCTAAAAGTGCACGGTCTGACAATTCACCCGCCCCTTGAGGCTGCGCCAAATAAATGATACCGCGTACCTAACCGCGGAGTACATTTGCCGCGCGGCGCTCCCCGAAAATATAAATTTATGGCAAAAGTAAATATTGACCGCTTTTTTTGGCAATAATAATTTTGCAGACAGCGTAAGCAGTGTAAATTTCCCTTTGTGACAAAAATTTCCTGTTAAATGTGCGATAATAACATTACAGCCGGTTCACTAAGAAAATGTACAAAACCGAAGCCAAGATCCTGCGCATATGGGTTTTGGCAAAGGATTTTGTTTGCATTTTCAAAGCGTAATTGCTGTAAGTGTTCTGCGACAATTAAATTTCTATCCTCTAATCTCTAATAAAGGTGGTCCGTTAAAGCTTATGTACAATCTTGACAGCTTTACAAAAAAAGCAAATGCCGTTATAAACAAAGCCTTTCTGAATGCAGGTCGCCTCGGGCATACCTATATGGGCAGCGAACACCTGCTTCTTGCGCTCTCGGGGGAGCAGGGCTGTACTGCGGCGGCAATTTTCAAAGCCTGCGGTATTCGGGAGGAAAATATTCTCTGCCGAATTGATATGCTTGTGGGCAGGGGCGAGCCATGTATTGTTGACCGAGACGCCGTTACAGCCTCCGCAAAAATGATAATCGAGCAGGCTTTTGTCATATCCGCCGCAAACGGCAGCAGGCTTGCGGGTACTGAGCATATCCTCCTTGCCCTTTTGCGTGAGTCGGACTGCACCGCCGTCAAAATTATCGAGGACATCGGCGGCAGCATTGCGGGACTTTCCAACGCCTGCTCAATAACCGCAGCGGACGCGCGCATGACCAAAACTCCAACGCTTTTAAAATACGGCAGAGACCTTACAAAAGCCGCCCGCGAGAAAAAATTCGATCCCGTTTTTTGCCGTGAAAAGGAGATAGAAAGGGTCATTCAGATACTGTCGAGACGTACAAAAAACAACCCATGCCTTGTGGGTGAAGCCGGAGTGGGCAAGACCGCCGTTGCCGAGGGTATCGCTGCCATGATCGCCGAGGGCAGCGTCCCAGAAGCCATACGGGGCAAACAGATAGTTTCCCTTAGCCTTACCTCAATGCTTGCAGGCGCGAAGTACCGCGGCGACTTTGAGGAGCGGGTAAAGCAGTGTCTCGAAGAGGTTGCCGCAAACGGGAACATCATTCTTTTTATAGACGAGCTGCATACTATTGTTGGCGCAGGGGCTGCGGAGGGAGCAATTGACGCGGCAAACATTTTAAAGCCCCAGCTTGCCCGAGGGGAAATACAGATCATCGGCGCAACAACGCTGGAGGAGTACCGCCGCTTCATCGAAAAGGACAGCGCACTTGAACGCCGTTTCCAGCAGGTGGTGATAAACGAGCCTACCGAGACGGAGGCTTTGCAGATCATCACCGGGCTTAAAGGGTGCTATGAGGAATTTCACCGCGTACGCATTACAGACGAGGCAGTACGGGCGGCGATAACAATGTCAGTCCGTTATCAGCCGGAAAGATTTCTCCCCGACAAGGCGATAGACCTTATCGACGAAGCCTGCTCACGGGCGAGAATGAAAGCCAGCGAGTCCCCCCAGACTCTCAGCGAGCTTGCGGAAAGTCTGCGGCGTATGCTTGAAAAGCAGGCGGAAAGCCGCGTGGGCAGCCGTGCGGCGCAGAGTACAAAAAAGCAGGAAGCGAACTGTCCCAGTTGGTACAGCGACAGCGAGGCTAAGCCCGTTGTAATTTCCGCGGAAAATATTGCGGAGGTTGTTTCCGCTGCCACGGGCATACCTGTGACCCGTCTCACAGACAGCGAGAGCAAGCGTCTGTTAAGCCTTGAGGAGGAGTTAAAAAAGCGTGTTATCGGTCAGAACGAGGCTGTAAATGCCGTTGCGGACGCGATCCGCCGAAGCCGCTCGGGGCTTAAAGACCCTTCGAGACCAATGGGCTGCTTTTTGTTCACCGGTCCCTCGGGAGCGGGCAAGACAGAGCTTTCCAAGGCGTTGGCGGAATGTCTTTTCGGCACGGAAAAGTCTTTGATACGGTTTGATATGTCCGAATATATGGAGAAGCACAGTG
>CAMWVF010000352.1 GCA_947177545.1 uncultured Clostridia bacterium
AAACAGAGAAAGCCATGCCCGATGAAAATATTGGACATGGCTTTTATTGTTTTCAAATTCGACATATATACGAACAGCTTTGTTTGAGCTATTGATTTTTTAGGGAAAAAGTGGTATAATACAAAAAAACGATAGAACGGAGGAACAAGCCGTGAAAATATCAGAATTTGTCATAACTTATAATGTAGATCGTTAAGGAAGATGAATGTAATGATATTTACAGAAGAGTGCGAATATATGCTGTCTTGAAGCTGAATTTTCCCGATGAAATATTCCTTGTGAAAATAACGTCCGCAGCGTAACGGATCAGATGGGAGCGTCCTATAAGCATAGAGGCAATTAGTATAAAAAGACTGCAAAATCAAATGCCGCTAAAAAATACGGATATACAATTTTGTGTGCAAATATATAAATATGGAGTTGATATGATAATGGGTAAAAAATTATCTGAAATGAGTTTGGAAGAGCTTTGGCAGTTGTTCCCAATATTTTTAACGGAGCATAAGGACTGCTGGGGAAGTTGGTACGCCGAGGAAAAAGCAGCTTTGGAGAAAACCGTTCCGCAGGCTGTTAGAATAAGTCATATAGGCAGTACTGCGGTAAGCACAATATGGGCAAAGCCGATAATTGATATTCTTGTTGAAGTTCCAAAGGAATGTGACTTGGCAGTCGTTAAAAATATGCTGACAGAAAACGGATATATTTGTATGAGCCAAAATGCGGACAGGCTTTCTTTTAACAAGGGGTATACGGAGAATGGGTTTGCAGAAAAAGTATTTCATCTGCATTTAAGGTATGTTGGAGATAATGACGAATTGTATTTTCGTGACTATATTATTGAATATCCCGAAATTGCCCGCGAGTACGAAAAATTGAAGCTGACGCTTTGGGAAAAATTCGAGCATGACAGGGACGGATACACCGCGGAAAAAACGGAGTTTGTTCGGAAATACACAAATGAAGCGAAATTAAAGTACGGGAACAGTTAATGAAAATAAAGGAGCGTACACAATGAACGATATAATTTCGGATATATTTTGTTCCTGTTTCAATAAAACACCGCAGAAAACAGAACGCTGCGCCGTTGGGATAGGAAATTACGTTTACATTGTGAAGTGCGGCGATATTAAATATATTATCCGGTGCAGTGAAGACAACAGCGCATATGACGATACAGTATGCTGGCTGGAAAAATTATCTGAGCTTGATATTCCTGTCCCAAAGGTTTTATTTTGCGGACAATATCAAAAATACAGCTTCCTTATTTTAAATTACATTGAGGGCAAGGATATTGGCTTGGTGTACCGCGGCTTAACGGCAGAGGAGAAAAAGAAAATAGCAAAGGACGTTATTGAGATACAGAGGAAGGTTTCCCGACTGACTTTGGAGAATATTGATGATGAATGGTCGTGGGCAGATTTTGTTGACAATATGCTTGAAAGATCGGAAAAGCTTATCGTACAGAACGGATATTTTGACGTACAAAAGGTTACACGGCTTCGGGAACAAAAAGTCTGTTTGGAAAAATATTTTTCCGCTGTCAAGCCTGTTGCGTACCTTGACGATATAAGCACTAAAAATCTGCTTATTCATAATGGCAGAATATCGGGAATTATTGACGTTGACTGGATAGGTACAGGGGACGACCTTACCTTTATAGCATTGACGTATGTTGCGCTGCTGAATATGGACTGCGATACGGACTACGCGGAATATCTCCTGAAAGAAAGAGGCTGCACCGCTGACGAAATGAAAGCATTTTTGTTTTATTCCCTGCTTTTTTGCGTGGACTTTATGGGCGATCGGGGTACTCAATTCGGCGATAAAATTATTGAAGTAAATGATGAGGTCGTAAAAAGACTAAATAAAATTTACGATATGTTATGGGAAAAATGGTGCGAAAAAAAATTTAAATCTTAATTTAATGAAAAAAAGCAGAGGTACTAAAAATAAAGGAGCGTACACAATGAACGATATACTGACATTTGTCGACAGAGAAGATTTCAGAAAATGGCTTGGCGAAAACTGTCTGACAAGCGAGGGGGTCTGGCTTTTGTTCGGCAAGGCGGGAGGTCCAAAAACGCTGAAAGCGGCGGAGGCTCTTGAAGAGGCTCTCTGCTTCGGGTGGATAGACGGGCAGATGCAAAGTCTTGACGATAAGTCCTATAAAAAATATTTTTCCGTACGCAGAGAAAAAAGCAAGTGGTCGGACAAAAACAAGAAATTAGTACAAAGTCTTGAAGAAAGGGGTCTTATGACGGACTTCGGCAGAAAGAAAATTGAGGAAGCCAAAAAGAACGGTCAGTGGGACGCTCCCGATCTTATGTCGCTTTCGGAGGAGCATATCGCTCAATTATCAGCGCTGTTGGAAGGGTACGAGCCTGCTTTTACAAATTTTCAAGCCATGTCCTTATCTGTGAGGAAAACCTACACCCGCGCGTATTTTGACGCCAAAACGGACGCGGGACGTGAAAAGCGTCTCGCTTGGATAGTTGACAGGCTCAATAAAAATTTGAAACCTATGTAACAAAAAGCGCAAAAATGCTGTAAGTAATCCTATATGATTTTTACGCAGCTTTTTTATCTACACTTTTAATTGGTGATTAGAAAAACCTTAAAATAATAATTTGAATTATGTGGTGACTTGTGGAGGGAATTAATATGCAATCAGAGATAGAATTAGA
>CAMWVF010000353.1 GCA_947177545.1 uncultured Clostridia bacterium
TACAATAAAAACCTGTCAACATTTTATGAAAGGAATTTCATGACCATGGCGATAAATATTATCGGAATGTCCGATATCAACGGCGGATTGTCGGCAGACCCCGCAGAGTATGCCCATAAATGCGAGGAAATATACAACAGCAAGCTTGCCGAGGCTGCCGAAAAAATAAGGCTGGAAGCCAAGCGGAAGCCCTTGGTCCTGCTTTCGGGTCCCTCGGGTTCGGGCAAGACCACAAGCGCGCTGCGTATAAGTCATTTGCTGAGAAACAAGGGACTTAATGTCCACACTATCTCTATGGACAATTATTTTTTGCCCAGCGGCGAGGGGGAGATACCGCTTGACGAACACGGGAACCCTGATTTAGAATCCCCCCTAAGAATGGATATACCCCTCTTTTCGGAACAGCTTGAAAAGCTATTCAAGTGCGAGCCTGTTGCGATACCAAGTTTTAATTTTAAAAAGCAGAGCCGTACCTTCGGCGGGGAAATCTGCCGCCAAAAGAACGAAATTATAATCATCGAGGGCATACACGCCCTTAACCCCGAGGTGACGGGCGATACCGACGATTTCACCACCTGCGTGTACGTCAGCGTGAGAACTCGTATCAGGGACAAGGACGGCACCCTGCTGCATCCCCGAACAATACGCCTTATGCGCAGGATATGCCGCGATATGCTTTTTCGCGGCAGGGACGCAAGGGCTGTTTTTGCAATGGTTGAAAGCGTGAACAGGGGCGAGGATTTATACATAATGCCCCACAAGCACCGTGCGGACTTTGATATAGACACGTTTCTTGCCTATGAGCCGTCGGTGTATAAAAACACTCTGCTGCCAGAGCTTGAAAAATGTCCCGAGATTGCGGAAACAAGCGAGGATTACAGTGCAATGCTAAAGGCTCTCAAGGGGCTTTTGCACTTTAACGTTAAGGACGTCCCCGCCGACTCAATGGTCAGGGAATTTATAGGCGGAAGTATTTTAAAGTACTAATACTGATCACCGATATAAAAATTTGCATATATGGTTTTTACGCAGATTTTTTATTTAAAATTTTAATTGATGATTAGGGTAAAAGGTTGTATTTATGAAAAAAAATTCAAATCAAAAAAAGTCCCCAAAATCGGCAAGGGAGCTTTCCTTTACCGTGGAAAATCCTATGGGACTGTTAGAGTTCCTGACAGCCGCCCAGCCGGCAAAGCCGAAAGGCAAGGTCAAGTCGGAAATGGAGCACGGTCTCGTCACAGTGGACGGCAGAACTGTCACAAAATATAACTTCCCCCTGAAAGCGGGACAGACCGTCAAGATAGGCGTGTACGTCCCGAAATTTGAAAGGGAAACTTCCGCACTGCTCGACGTTATTTACGAGGACGACGAGCTTCTTGTGGTAAACAAGCCCGCAGGTATGCTTGCAATTGCAAACGAAAAAGAGCGGGATATGACGGCGTACCACATTGCGATGGAGTATGTCCGCGACAAAAACAGCCATAACCGAATTTTTATTGTACACCGTCTTGACCGTGACACGTCTGGGGTTCTGGTCTTTGCCAAAAACGAGGTCATAAAGCACGCCTTGCAGGATAACTGGGAGACTTCCGCAAAGCTACGCAGCTACGTTGCCGTAACGGAGGGTACTCCCGATCCGCGGGAGGGCAGAATAGAAAATTTTCTCCGCGAGACCGAAAGCCACCTTGTTTACACTGCAAAAATGGGGGACGGCAAGCTTGCGGTCACAAATTATAAGGTTCGTAAAGCCGGTCCCGACTACGCCCTTGTGGACGTTGATATCGAAACGGGACGAAAAAACCAGATTCGTGTACACATGAGCGACATGGGCTGTCCCATAGCGGGGGACAAAAAATACGGCGCAGTCACAAACCCCGTCCGCAGACTGTGTCTCCACGCAAACAAGCTTGTGATCGTCCACCCGTATACCGACGAGGAAATGGTCTTTGAAGCCCCCGTGCCGAAAAAAATTCTGCGGCTTGTGTAGCGATTTTTTCATGCTTTTGCATACTATATGTAAAAGGAGCGATCACATGAAAAAGCATATTATTGTAATTATCTGTATAATATTGGCGGCTGTTTCGGCAGGATTTTTTGTCCCGTCACTTTCCTTTGCTGACTGCGCCGCACTTTCTGCCGTGGCTTTTGCGGTGTATGCGGCAATAGTGTACACCATCAAAAGGAAGAAGCAGGGGAAGTGCTGCGGCTGTTGTCAAGGCTGCCCAATGTGCGGGAACTGCAAGTCCGAAAACAAAACGGAGGAATAAAAATGAGCGTCCCCAAGCGGAATTATCGAATTGAACAGGAAAAAATAATAAAAGCTTTTGGGGAAAGTACCCCAAGGCTTTTGCTGCATAGCTGCTGCGCCCCCTGCTCCAGCGCGGTGCTGGAGTATCTTTCGCAGCATATGGCGATAACCGTGTTTTATTTTAACCCAAACATTTTCCCCGAGGAGGAGTTTCTGCACCGCATAGAGGAGCAGAAACGTCTCATCTCGGAAATGCCCTGCAAAAAACCCGTACAGTTTATTGAGCATGGCTGGCAGCAGGAGCGTTTTTACGCCGCCGTAAAGGGTCTGGAAAACATTCCCGAGGGCGGAGAGCGGTGCTTTGCCTGCTACCGCCTGCGGCTGGAGGAGACCGCCAAGCTTGCGGCGGAAAAGGGCTTCGATTATTT
>CAMWVF010000354.1 GCA_947177545.1 uncultured Clostridia bacterium
ATTTTCAAGATAAAAGAGGGCATAAACTATAACCCCGAAGACCCTAATTACGACCTGTTCAAGCTTGCCTGCCGCGTTTCGGCAAAGAGACTGTTCCCAAACTTCTCCTTTATCGACGCGCCATATAATCTCCAGTACTACAAGCCCGGGGACTATAACACAGAGGTTGCGTATATGGGCTGCCGAACAAGAGTTATCGGCAACGCATACGACCCCTCAAACGAAATTGTTACAGGCAGAGGAAATCTTAGCTTTACTTCAATAAATCTCCCCAGACTTGCAATAAATGCAAACCATAACGTGGGCGCATTTTTAGACAGTCTTGAAGAGCTTATGGACTTGGTATGCGAACAGCTTATGGCTCGTTATAAGATTCAGGCGCAGAAGAGAGTTAAGAACTTCCCGTTCCTTATGGGTCAGGGCATCTGGATAGGCTCGGACAAGCTTGGTCCCAACGATACCGTGGAAGAGGTTCTGAAGCAGGGTACGCTTTCCATGGGCTTTATCGGACTTGCGGAGTGCCTTAAAGCGCTTATCGGCAAACACCACGGCGAGGACGAGGAAGCAAGAAAGCTGGGCTATGAAATAGTTACCCGCATGAGAGAAAGAATGGACGAGGAGACCAAGCGCACTGGCATGAATTACACCTTGCTTGCAACTCCCGCAGAGGGGCTTTCGGGAAGATTTATCCGCATGGATAAAAAGCTTTTCGGAGAAATAGAGGGTATTACCGACAAGGAATATTACACCAATTCTTTCCACGTACCTGTTTACTATCAAATAAGCGCATTCGACAAGATAAAGATAGAGGCTCCCTACCATGCTCTTACAAATGCGGGACACATCAGCTATGTAGAGCTTGACGGCGACCCAATGAACAATCTTTCCGCATTTGAGAAAATAGTCCGCTGTATGAAAGAATCGGGCATAGGCTACGGTTCTATCAACCACCCTGTTGACAGAGACCCCGTTTGCGGCTATACGGGAATAATCGGCGAGACCTGTCCTTGCTGCGGACGTCACGAGGGCGACGACGGTATCGGATTTGAGCGTATCAGAAGAATTACAGGATACCTTGTAGGTACTCTCGACCGCTTTAACGACGCAAAGCTTGCAGAGGTAAGAGACCGAGTTAAGCATAATGTAAACTGATATGCTAACGAAAATCAGTGTTGGATTGAACATACGCAGGCTATTCTGAAAAAATATCCCGAGCTTATTAAAAAGGAACTTGATGTTTTTATAAGACTATTGATATCTGCTTTGATAAAGAGCCTTTTGATATTGAGTTTTGCTACAGAATGAGGATAGGGATGAAATAATTTAAATCATACGTTAAAATTTGCGGGAGCAAGCCTAATGTGGCAAGCTCCCGTATTTTGTATTTTGTGCCGCAGAGGATATTATTTATTCTCAACAATGATAACCGCGTTTCTGTTAAGCTCCTCGAATCTTTTTTCAAACGTCCTCATGTCGTAGGAGACCTGACCCCGCAGCGGATCGTTGACATATACAAGATTTTCTTTCATGTCGTACCCCGTGAGCAGCAGACAATGCTCTCCGCCTACCCATGAAATAGTGTCTCCCGTTTCTTCGTCCGTCCATGTGATGTGATCCTCGATGATCTCGTCCATATTAATACTGCCCCACACAACGACTGGATCGCCGCTTTTTACGGCGGAGTAAAGCATTTCGGGAGAGCACCCCGTTATATTCACCGCCTGCCATTTGTTGTCCTTATCATAGTCGCTTAAAAACTTTTCAGCAGTCTCGGCAATGACATTCGCGGTACAGCCGTATGCCAGTCTGCTCCGAGGATTTCCCACAAAAACCTTGTTGAAATCGGCTTTCCGATATTCTCCCTTTGGCAGATATTCGTCCGCAAGGGTAAGCTTGTCAACATCAAACCCGATGTAGTTCAGAAGCATAGTCAGGGACGTTACCTCGCACCCAGTTGGCAGCTCGGGGGTCTGCATTACAGCAGTGACCTCTATGTAAGCGGACGTACCAATATCGGCGTGTACAACAGGCACTTTCAGAGTGGGGGAGACGTTGTCTGGAGCATTTTTCTCCCTGACCGTAAGGTCATATAGCCCCTCCCCGAGAGAGTGGAAGCTGACAGTCTCACCAGAAAAATCCTTGATTGTTTCCCAGCCGTCAATGGTAGCTTCGTACTCCGTTCCGTCGGCAAAATTTTCTATGCGGACAGTTATTGCACCGTCCGATAAAATATTTTCCGCCTCGCTTACAGCGGTTACCGTAATAGGGTAGGGACGCAGCAAATTGTCCGCATAAACCGTGTAAATATCGGTAACAGTATCGGGCATATCCCTTTCCATAAAGCAGAACGAGTAGCTGTCCTCGTCAAGCCTGTTCAAGGAAGTCCCCGAACTCTTCGCCCTGCGGAACGACCTTCCGAAATCGGTGCTGTATAGGTACGTGCTTTCACCGTCAATATCCAAATTTATTTTTCCGTTTCCGCCATCGGAACAGGGCGTTACCTGCAAAGAAAAGGAGATACCGTTTCTGTCCGAAAAGCTTATTTTTTCGTGCGGCAGAGTATCGTTCCGACCACTTGAGCAAGCGCATAAAAACGCCGATAACGTCAAAATAATTATAAATAAAAAAGCTGCGGTTTTTGTTTTGATCTCTATCACATCATTTCTC
>CAMWVF010000355.1 GCA_947177545.1 uncultured Clostridia bacterium
GTGTACAGCAAGGTGCTTCGGCAAAGGCAAATCCAATGCCATAAGCATTGCGGGCCATATTATGGCGTGGAAGCGCATGATGTCCTTTGCGACCATGTGAACGTCCGCGGGCCAGTACTTTTCGTAATCGCTGTAGGCGGAATTTTCGTAGCCCATAGCGGTGATGTAGTTGGAAAGCGCGTCTATCCAAACATAGACAACGTGCTTTTCGTCAAAGGTAACGGGTATGCCCCACTTAAAGGAAGTCCTCGATACGCACAGATCCTCAAGTCCGGGCTTGATAAAATTATTAACAAGCTCCTGCGCTCTTGTTTTGGGACGGAGATAATCCGTCTCTAAAAGCAGCTTTTCGATACGCTCCGCAAAGGGGGACATTTTAAAGAAATAAGCCTCCTCCTTTGCCTCTTTGACCTCACGGTGACATTCGGGACAGCAGCCGTTTTCGTCAAGCTGTGATTCCGTCCAGAAGCTTTCGCAGGGGGTGCAGTACTTGCCCGTGTATTCGCCCTTGTAGATGTAGCCCTTGTCGTACAGAGCTTTGAAAATTTTCTGTACCGCCTCAATGTGGTAATCATCGGTGGTGCGGATATAGCGGTCGTAGCTGATGTTCATATACGACCAAAGGTTCTTGAATATTTTAACAATATCGTCAACGTACTGCTGCGGGGTAACGCCCTGCTCGGCAGCTTTTTCTTCGATTTTCTGACCGTGCTCGTCCGTTCCCGTAAGGAACATAACGTCATAGCCCTGCATACGCTTGTATCTTGCAATAGAGTCGCAGGCAACCGTTGTATAGCAATGCCCGATATGGGGATTTCCCGATGGATAGTAAATTGGGGTGGTGATGTAAAAGGTTTTGTTTGACATTTTTGATTTCCTCCAATGGTATATTTTAAACAAACATTAATACCGCAAATAAAGAAATTACCAACGCCGCCAGCGCAAGATAACATATCAAATGTATTATCTTTACAGTCACATCGGCTTTGCAGACCGAGAGGTGCGGGTTGTCGGGCATATAGTAGACGGTTATTTCGGGTCTTGTATAAAAAAGCGGATTCAGAACGGTGAACTCCTTGGTGTACCAATACTCTCTGCCGTCTTCGGCGGTGTAAACGTAAACGGGTTCGGGTTTCAGATATGATTTTTCATCCCGCAGTTTAGCCAGCACGGACACGCCGTTTTTTATCACAGAAAGCCGTTTGAGCAGGTCTTTCAGTAAATAAATAAAGCCTCCCGCCGCAAGAGCCGATACAAATATTATGCACCATACCTCTCCGCCAAACAGTCATATAACAAAAGTCAGAATTACCGCAATAACAGTTCCAAAAGAGACTTTAAGCAATCTTCCCATTATGAAATCTCCCTTTAAAGAATGCATTATAATGCTTATTATACACTAAAATATACGGTTTGTCAAATATAGGGCAGATTTTGGGCATACAGTTTTAGAGTGTGCAAGTAAAAATGGCAAAAAAAGGCGGCGCAATCGGTGCGCCGCAAATCAAATAAAATGAAGAAAATATGTGTAGAACAAAAGAAAGGAGACAACAAAACGGATGTTAAACTAATTAATGTATTAGACGATTTCTAACATCGTAATTATTATAACCCATTTTTTCGCTGTAGTCAACAGGTTTTAGCAAGATTTTTGGAATTTGTATACTTGCACAAATTCAGGCGGCGTATATTATCAATTTTGCCATTTATAACACTTTTTGCTGCTGTTTAATTAGAAATGGCGGGGATTTAATTTGCTTTATTTAGGAAAATACGTCTCTAAAATTTAAGATGTATAAATTTCTTTATAATATAATTTTTTGCAAATGTCAATAGTTTTTGGGATTTACATAAAATTATTTTTGTGGGCAATTCTACAAAACGTAATTGCAGCTGTTCTATAATATATTACAATTCGGTACGCTTGTTGACGGCGGGCGGGAAATGCGGTATTATCTTATTATAGAGTTATCGGAGAGGGTGTTTTAAATTGAAGGGCTTTTTTAAAGGTATTCCGTCGGCGACAAAAATCGTGTTGAGCTTCATCGCGGCGGAAGCGGTGATATTTTTGATTTGCTTAGGCTTCAAGGGATTTTTCAAGCACATTGCTTTATGGAATAATGACGATACGGTGATATGCGAGCTTTCAACGTCGGATTTTGCTTTTGACATTTACTGCGGCGGGTTTGACGACAATGAATTGCAGTTTAATATTGTGTACGCCAAATTCTCTCTTTGGGGCGGCGATCCTTTTTATGAATCCCTGGAAACAAGACCCATACCGAGAAAGCCGATGGAAAAAATAACTGTTTCCGTTCCCGAAGAGTACGGCATAACTCCCGACAGCGTCGTGAAAGACGAAAAAGGAATCTTTGTCACCAATACATATAGTATAGGTATGGAGGAGGAACTTATTGAAAGGTATGGGCTTTCGGAGGGCTGCGTTGATTTTTGGACTTGCGGCAGGCGTTACTGCGGACCATATCTCATAGAGCTGAAGGACGGCAGAGAATATATTATTTATAAAAGTTTTGACCGTTTGTATTTGCACACAGTTTAGTAATGTTTACGCCTTTTTATAGTATAAACATTATAGCGAAGACGATTCATTGTACACATTGCACATTCAAAGACTATTTATGCGGGTTTCAATTATGCA
>CAMWVF010000356.1 GCA_947177545.1 uncultured Clostridia bacterium
AGTGATTAGCCTAATTGTATTTTCAATAAAGAGCAATGTTTTTCTTAAAATTCTTCATTTGTTTTTTCATCCTTAAAATAATATTATATTAATAACTTAATATAATAAACTAAGTTTTTCATCGGTTAACGTCCTTAACCGACGAGCCTTCTATGAAACAACCGTCAACGATCACCGTAGGTGCGTCATCGGAAATTTCCTTTCTTATGAGGGCGATAAGCTGTCTTGCGGCCTCCGCGCCTATCCTGTTGGTGTCCTGCTCAAAAGTGGTGAGCCTCGGGTGCAGAACCTTTGAAAGAAGTATGCCGTCGTACCCCACAATCGAAATATCATCGGGTACGCTCATTCCAAGCTTTTCAAACGCCGTCAGTGCACCAACTGCCGAAAAATCGTCCGGCAGGATTATACAGGTCGGCGGGTCGTCAAGCTTAACAAGCTTAGTGGCAAGCTTTTCAGTGGTCTCGGCATCGTGATAGATGCCATGCAGCAAAAAATCGCTGCGATATTCTATATTCAGGCTTTTCAACGTATCACGGTAGCTGTTTACCCTCTCCGTGGTAACTCTTGACTCTTCGCCGTAAATATATGCAATTTTTCTGTGCCCCATTCCGTAAACATACTCGACAATGGTCTTCATGCCCAAAGCGTTGTTCGATATCACGGCGGGCTTTCCCTTGAATTTGTAATCTATGGTAACGGCAGGAACCGAACTGTTAAGAAGCTCAGTAATGCTGTCGTCCTCAAAATCGTCAACGCAGACAACTGCTGCCCCGTCAACGTTTCTGCATACGCAGTGTTCATAATACGTCATCTTATTGTCGCCGATACGGTGACTGATAAAAGTAATATCATAGCCATTAGCCTCAGCTTCATTCTTGAAACCGTTCAGCACTGCTGCAAAGTGGCTGTGCGTAAGACCGCTCTGTGCGCGTTCCGCAAAAAGGACGCCGAGATTATATGTACGATTCGTTTTAAGCGCTCTTGCCTGTGAATTGGGCAGATATCCCATTTTCTTGGCAGTTTCCCGAATCATGGCTTTTGTAGACTCGCTGACATCCTTATGGTTATTCAGCGCCTTGCTGACCGTTGCAATTGAAACACCGCAGGCAGAAGCTATGTCCTTGATTGAAACCATAACAACTCTCCCGCTAAAAAAGTTTCAGCTAAACATTCGGAATACCTTTAAACGTTTTCGCCGCTTGTTACTTAAATATACAACTGTTTTTCAATTCTGTCAATGGTTTTCGCAAATTACGAGTGAAAAATAGTCTTTTTGCATAACATACCCTGATTTTTTTAGTATTTTTGACCAATTAAATAAATCTAAAATATGAACGAAAAGACACAATTTCCCATACATACGTCAAAATACGACAAATGTTTCAGCAATTAGGGCGATTTTTTGTTCAATATGCAAAAATTTCCTATTTTACGTCAACAAATCCCACTTTATGGTAAGCTTTTGAAACAATTTTTCCGCTTATTGACATCGCCGCCTTTGCGCCGTTTGTATAGCATTCCTTCAGGTACGCCTTGTCCGCCATAAGCCGCGCAAACTCCTCCCTGACAGGCTTTAACCAGTCAGCAACAGCCTCGCCCACAGCAAGCTTGAAGTCGCCGTAGCCCTTGCCCTCAAACTCCCTTTCAATGGACGCGTTATCCTTGCCCGTTGCGCAGGAATATATCGTCATCAAATTGCTGACCCCCGGCTTGTCCTCGGCATAGCGTACCTCCGCGCCGCTGTCCGTCACAGCCCTCTTGAACTTGCGGATTATAACATCAGGTTCGTCCAGTATCAGTATGCAAGCGTTTGGGTTTTCGTCAGATTTGGACATCTTTTTCGTCGGCTCTTGAAGAGACATGACCTTTGCCCCCGTGTCCGAAATAAACGGCTCTGGCACGGTGAAAAATTCGCCGTATTTGTTGTTAAACCGCTGGGCGATATTTCTCGCAAGCTCAACGTGCTGCTTTTGGTCAATGCCAACAGGGACTAAATCAGCATTGTACGCCAGAATATCCGCCGCCATAAGCACAGGGTAGGTAAACAGTCCCGCGTTGATATCATCGGGGTGCTTGGCAGATTTATCTTTAAATTGGGTCATTCTGGTAAGCTCTCCGTACTGTGTGGAGCAAGCCAGTATCCAGTTAAGCTCGGGGTGAGTGGGGGCATGACTCTGAATAAACGCCACGGAGCGTTCGGGGTCAATGCCGCAGGCAAGCAACAGCGCATAGGACTCCAACGTCCTCTTACGAAGCTGCGCAGGGTCTTGAAACACAGTGATAGCGTGCATATCAACTATAGAATAAATACAGTTGTACTCGTCCTGAAGCTTTCCCCAACGTGATACTGCGCCGATGTAGTTGCCTAAAGTGAACGTCCCCGTAGGCTGAATCCCGCTGAAAATCACCTTTTTGCCTTTATCGAACATAAAAAAATTCCTCCATAATTAACAAAAAATTTACAAATATCCATCAGTCAAACATTTCCTTGGAAAGCTTCCCAAGTATCTCGCAGCCCTTAACAAGCTGCTCGTCTGTGGGCGTTGAGAAATTCATTCGGAAGCTGTTTGTTGGGTCGTCCTCATGAACAGTAAAAGCGTTGCCTGGTACGACTGCGACCTTTGCCTCAACAGCCTTTTTGCAGAATTCCGTCATATT
>CAMWVF010000357.1 GCA_947177545.1 uncultured Clostridia bacterium
GTATTACAAAGAAACTGATGTCGATTTTTTCTTTTTTCATAATTTAATTTTCCTGTTAAATTCGTCGAGGCAATAGTCTCGGCGTTTTGTTTAATTACAAAAACAGAAAAGGGGCAATAATATGAAACGTGTCATTAAAATCTGTTCCGTGCTTTGCGGAATAACAGCGGCAGCTTCCCTTATTATGGGAATATCGGTTCTTATGGGAAAAAGCTTTATCTTCGATTTCAGAGTTTTCGGAATTGTTGAAAGAGGTACTTTCTTCGGATTTATAGGCAACATACTCGGTACGGCGATATCCTGCATAGGGTTCGGATTTTTAGCGTGGTACGGTTTCGGAAAGTCCCAATCCGCCAAAAGGAACGGCTTTATTTACGGTCTTGTTATGACCGGAATATGCCTTATCTCCATGATAGCTGCAATTATTGGCGGCAGCTTCACCTTGGGGGATTTGTTTATATTCGCCCTGCCTGCGGTTTATACATACGCTGTTTTAAAGTCCGCATAATATTAAATATAATACAAAATCGGCGTTCCCCCAAAAGGAACGCCGATTATTTTTGTGTACGGTTTATGCTGCGTCGTCGGCGCTTTCTGTACTCTCAACAGCGGGAATTTCGTAGTCGCCCTCGGAATTTATGGCTCTCATCATGCCCTCGATTATTTCAGGCTGTGTGACTTCCTTGGAAAGCCTGTGGAAAAGCGCAAGACCGTTTCTGCCGTTAGAACCGTTGTCCCAATAAACAGGGATACAGCCGTTAGCCTTTGCGGATTTTACAACGTACTCATTCCAGTAACGTCTGAACTCGTTCATACCCGGGTCGATATGGGTCTTGTTAACAACTCCCATTTCGCCGATAACGACCGGGTAGCCCTGACTTACAAACTTGTCGTTCAGAAGCTTCATCTGACTGTCAACATAGTCCTCCTGACCCCATGTGTCAAATTTTTCCACAGCGTATTTTCCCCACTGCGTAGTTGCGGAGGCAATGTTTTCGTCCAGAGCAAAATTATACGGGTCGTAAAAATGTACGGAAATCATTATCCTTTTTCCCTCCGCCTTGCAGAGAGTGTCCTCGGGAATAACAAAGCCCTTGTCCCCTGCCGTGTGACCGATATTGGTATTCCAGCCCGGCATGAGCAGCCAGCGCTTTTCATTGTTTGAACCGGTCTTGCGGACAGTGTCCACAAAAATTTGGTTGTACGCATTTATGTTGGCATAGCCTGTAGGGTCAGGCTCGCCATAGGTATCGTCAAACACCTCGTTCATGGACTCAAAAATAAGATGCTGGTCGTAGTCCTTGAAACGCTCCGCTATCTGCTGCCATACCTTTTCGTACTTAGCCTTTATCTCGTCCTGATTTTCGTCAACGCAGAGCAGCCAGCCGCCGTCCACGGTATAGTAGCCGTCGCCGTGGATATTGATTATAGCGAACATATCGTTGTTCACAACATAGTCAACGACCTCCTGTATGCGGTTGAGCCAAGCCTCGTCTATCTTGTAATCGGGATCCTCGCCGATTTTGGAAAGGTAGGAAACGGGAATTCGGATAGTCTTGAAGCCCTGCGCCTTGACAGCCTTTATAAGGTCCTCGGATATGGTTGGGTTTCCCCAAACAGTCTCATCAGGCACCTTATTGCCGGAGGCTTCCAACTGGTTTCCGAGGTTCCAGCCCATGCCCATAGCGGCAGTTATTGCGGACTGGTCAAGCTCCGTCCATGCGGCGGGGTTGGCAGGTGAAGCGCCCTCTCCCTCGGACGAGCCGCCGTCTCCGCCGGAACAGCCCGCCATAGACAAAGCCACAGCCAAAGCCGCAGCGGCAGCGGTTATTTTTCTGAAAAAACTTTTCATGATCGATAAGCTCCTTTCAAGTGTTTAGTAATCGTTTACAAAAATATTGTATCACATAGTGCACATTTCGTCAACATAAAAAATCACCATAATTTTGCTGCGATTATTGGCAAAAATACTTGAAAATCGTTTTCGTTTGTGATATACTTTTATTAATAATTTGGGGCACGTTCAACAAATTCAACAGGAGGTCTTTTCTATGGCACAGAATAAGGTTATAGCAGGCGACTACATCGGCGCGTCCGTCTCCGAGACCCTTGGGACAGTCACTGTGGGCAATATCACCTTTTCCAAGCACACCGCAGAATCGTATGAGGTAATTACCGAGGAACAGCGCAAATCCGCAGTCAGCGGCGTTTTAAGGGGACTTGTGGGCAGAGCGGTGCTGGGTCCCGTTGGCTTGCTGGCAGGACTTTCCGCAAAAAATGTTGGGACATATACTATTGCAGTAAACTGGAAAAGCGGCAAAAAAAGTCTTATAGAGGTGAACGATAAGATATACAAATTAATTCTGAAGGAGATGTTTTAAGACAATTTTCAAAAGCTTTACAGATACAAAAAAGGTGCAGAGCAATTTTTTTGCTTTGCACCTTTTAATGGTTTTCAATATATTCCATTACAGCCTTAATAATAAGCTGACTGCGGTTTATGCCGTTTTCCTCACAATACTTATTAATGGCATCGGCAATTTCTTTTTTGGGAGATATAGTAATTCTTGTGTAATGCTTTTTTTGGTAATCGCTAATATATTTAGCTTGATTAAATTTTTTAGGACGTTCTATATTATTTTTATC
>CAMWVF010000358.1 GCA_947177545.1 uncultured Clostridia bacterium
CATTTCCGAAATAGCAAGCTTTAATTTTTCCTGCTCGGCTGCATAATTATCCGCCATTTTTTCAAAGCGTTCATCGGAAATCTTTCCGTTAGCGTTATCTTCATAAATTTTATTGAACAGCCTGTCCAACTCGTCGTAACGCTTTTGTGCGGACAATAATTCCTTTTTCCGCTTTGCCAAAGCCTTTTGCGATATATCGCTGCAATACTGCATTACTGCCGAGGATAATCCGTTCACGTCAATTTCAGCGGCATTGATAATTTTATTAAGCTCCGCAAGAACAATTTGCTCAATTACCTTTTCGCTGATGTAATGCGACGAACACTCGCCCTTAGTTGCCGTATAAGCATATGTACCGCATTGAAAATAAGCGTAGTCGGAGTTTGCTTTTGCGTGATTGTAAAGCCTCGCCCCGCAGTCGCCGCAGTAAAGCAGTCCGGAAAATTTACTTACCTTGCCCGTCTTATTTTTTCTTCGCCTGCCCTCGCGGATTTTCTGAACAGCGTCCCAATCCTCCTGCGAAATTATCGCTTCGTGAGTATTGTAAAATATCATGTGTTCTTCTTCGGGACGCTTCACCGCCTTATGGCACTTGTAGGACTTCCTTTTGTACTTAAAATTAGTGGTGTGACCGAGATAATCTCTCCGTTCAAGAATTGCCGCAACGCCCGTACAGCTCCTGCCGTATGGATTTTTACCGAGGTCGGTACGGTGGCTCATACCGATATTATTTATATGGTACGATGGACGCAGAATTTTTTCCTCCGATAACTGCCTTGCAATTTGCGCGGGACCCATTCCCGATAAGCACATATTATAAATCCTTTGTACAATTGGCGCGGCTTCCTCGTCGATTATTAAATGCTTTGGATTTTCGGGGTCTTTCTTATAGCCGTAAACGGGTACTGCTGCAATTCTCTCCCCCGCAGAGCCTTTCGCTTTCCAGACGGCGCGTATTTTTTTGCTTGTATCCTTGGCATAAAACTCGTTAAATAAATTGCGTATTGGAGTAAAATCATTATCCTCCCGTTCGCTGTCAACGCCGTCGTTTACCGCGATAAAATGAATATCGTATTCGGCAAACATAACCTCCGTGTAATATCCGACTTTCAGATAATCACGTCCAAAACGGGACATATCCTTAACTATAACGGTACCTATTTTACCCGCTTCAATATCGGATATCATCTGCTGAAATCCCTCGCGGTCAAAAGTAGTGCCGCTTATTCCGTCGTCAACATAAAACCGAAAATTAGTCAAACCCCGCTGTACAGCGAACGTTTCGAGAATATTTTTTTGATTAATTATCGAATTACTATCGCCGTTCAATTCGTCGTCATGACTGAGCCTGCAATAAAGAGCCGTAATTTTTTCATTTGTATTTGACTGTCTTTTCATTTTAACCTGCCGTTCCGACAGTCGGAACGCTATAATAATTATATCACAAACGCCCCGACTTGTCTACTGTTTTTTATTTATTTTTCAATTATGCTGCTGAATTTTTTTCGGCTTCTTTTAAAGCAAGACGTTCAATTATTTTATTTATTTCTCTTTTTTTATTGAAAAAAGAATTTACGGCATAAACCGTTTTTCCAAGTGTGTAGCTTGAAGATTTGCCTTTAACTACGGCGGAATTTGTAAGTACATTTCTGATCATTTATCTCCTATCTGCTGCGCTTTTTGGCAGCGGTCATAGTTTTGTTTTCGTCCTGCTTTTCTTTTTCTTTAATTAGGTTTGAAATATAATCTCCCTCTGAAATCTTTTTATAGGTGTCTGCAATGTCGGCGTAAGTGTCGTACAACTGCTTGCATTTTTTCATCTGCTTGGAAAGTTGTTCAACCTTTTCGGAAGTATCTTTCCGCAGATTTTCAACGCGCTGTAATCCGTCACGGCTATGTATATTGCACCGTTCCGCAAGACTTCCGTACACCTTTAATTGCAGCTTTTCCACTTCGGATAATTCCGATTTCTCCAACAAATCAAAATATTCTCTGACCTGTTTTTCAATAGCTTCAAACTGGGATAATTTTTCGGACAGCTTGTTAATTTCCCGACGCGCATTTTCATATTCATTTTTCAGCTTTTGAATTTTACCGTTCAGCTCGCCGATTGAATTAATATTATCGCGGTTAATTATTGCAAGCTGCGCGGATAATTTGTAAACGTCCAAATTATTTTCAATTGCGGAATTAAAACAAGACTGCAATTCGGACCTCGCGACATTTGCGCCAACGTCTTTCCAAAGAATTCTTTACGATAGATTTTCCTCCGAGTAATCATCGCCGAGAGTTTTAAGCCGTACCGCCCGCTGATGTTCTGGCGCTTTCATGGAAATATATTTCCCACGCTTGACCGTATAGCCTTTTGCTTCAAGTGCGGCAAGCAATTCATCAAGATTATTTACCGAACAAATCAGCCTGTCAATTTCATTACGGATCATTTCTTTCCATGAAGTACCCTTACGCTTATTCTCCCATTCATTATACGAAAGATTTTCGCTCTGTCCCTTTTGAGTAATAGGCTGAATTCCAAACGCAAGACAGACCCTGTCGGAATATTCCCGAATTCTTTTTCGAGTTGAAAGATTGTCGTAAAATTTCTGACCGTCAATTCCATAAGAATTCAAAATGAAATGATTGTGGACG
>CAMWVF010000359.1 GCA_947177545.1 uncultured Clostridia bacterium
TTTCCGCCGCGCCAGCGGATGTGAATTCATAAATAAGTCCGTCGGCAGGCTTATTGCACCCCGTCAACGCCGCCGCTGTAAAAATTGCCAAAGAAAACGCTAAAATTTTTTTCATACTCAAACCCCTTTCAATTAACTGTCAACTATACACTATCAACTGTTAACTGCAAAATCCAACGCCGCTCCGATGCTGTCATGGATAAGCAAGTCCGCCTTGCTGTCCTTTTCGGTAGGGGTCTTGTTTATCAGTACAAGCTTGTTTCCGCTGTAATACTCAATAAGTCCGCTTGCAGGGTACACCGACAGAGAAGTGCCGCCGATAATAAGCATATCCGCGTTTTCAATAGCCTCAATTGCGCCGTTCACCGTCTCGTTGTTCAGCCCCTCCTCGTAAAGCACTACGTCGGGCTTGACAAGTCCGCCGCAGTCAAGACAGGGGGGAGGTCCGTCCAAACTTTTGATATATTCCGCTGTGTGCATTTTCCCGCACCTCAGACAGTAGTTCCTGTGCACCGAGCCGTGAAGCTCGTATACAACCTTGCTGCCTGCCGCCTGATGCAGACCGTCTATATTCTGGGTAATGACTGCTTTCAGATTTCCAATTTCCTCCAGCTTTGCAAGGGCTGTATGCGCCTTGTTGGGCTTTGCGTCAAGCTGCAAAAGCTTGTCACGGTAAAACTCGTAAAAATCCGCAAGATGATTGCAGAAAAAAGTTCTGCTCAAAATCGTTTCGGGAGGGTATTTGTACTTCTGATTGTAAAGTCCGTCCACGCTTCTGAAATCGGGTATTCCGCTTTCTGTGGAAACGCCTGCCCCGCCGAAAAATACAATGTTGTCTGACTCATTTACCCATTGCTTGAGCTGTTCTAATTTGTCCATAAATTGTCTCCTTTTTCTTTTTATTTAAAACTCTATATCTCTGTGATTTTCATATGTACAGAAACTGTATCGCAGATTCTCGTATACGAATTCCTCCGACTGTTCCGAAAGCTTCCAGTTTGCGGCTCCGTCAAGATTGGGGAAGAAAACATCAGCAGTCGGCTCAGCGCAGACCTTTGTTATAAGTGCGGCAGCGCAGCACGGGAGGAATGCCCTGTATATCTCGCCGCCGCCCACAACAAAAGCGTCCTCATTTTTTATAAGATTCAGAACTTCATTTACACTGTGACAGACCTCCGCGCCCTCCGCGCAAAAATTCGTGTCTCTCGAAAGGATAATATTTCTTCTGTCCTTGAAGGGCTTACCGTTGGGTAGGGACTCCAAGGTCTTTCTGCCCATAATGACCGTGTGATTTAAAGTAGTCCTGCGGAAAAATTTTTTGTCCTCGGGTATATTAAACAGCAGGTCATTGTTTTTTCCAATGCCCCAGTTTTCGCTTACAGCGGCAATTGCCGTTATCATAGCATCACTCCGTATATATATTATGTACCGTTTTGCACAGCCGTTTTTATTTTACCATAAAACAGTCCGTCAAAACCGTAAACGGCAAAATCAGCGGATTTTTCGGTGAAAATAACTTATATTGCCACAGGGAACTTAACGTCCACGGGGTTGTATCTGTAATTTTCAAGGGAAAAGCTGTCCGCGGTAAAATCGTAAAAATTCGTAACCGACTTGTCAATAATAAATTTGGGAGCGGGGTATGTTTCCTTTTCTATAAGCTCCCGTATAATGGGGACGTGTCTGTCGTAAATGTGTGCGTCTGCAATGACATGGACAAGCTCTCCGACTTCAAGACCGCTTACCTGCGCAAACATATGCACAAGGGCGGCGTACTGGCAGACGTTCATATTGTTTGCCGCGAGAAAATCCTGCGAACGCTGGTTCAGAATGGCGTTGAGCTTGTTCCCCGACACGTTGAAGGTCATACTGTAGGCGCAGGGGTAGAGCTGCATTTCCGAAAGGTCATGGTGATTGTAGATATTTGTCATTATTCTGCGGCTTGCGGGATTGTTCTTTAAATCGTACAAAACTCTGTCCACTTGGTCGAACTCCCCCTCGGGGTACTTGTGCTTAACTCCAAGCTGATAGCCGTAAGCTTTGCCGATCGAGCCGTTCTCGTCAGCCCAGCTGTTCCATATGTGAGCGTCCAGATCGTGTATGCTGTTGGACTTTTTCTGCCATATCCATAAAATTTCCTTGACCGCAGTCTTGAAAAAAGTCCTGCGAAGTGTAATAATGGGAAATTCTTCCGCTAAATTATATCGGTTTACAATGCCGAATTTTTTTATTGTGTGGGCGGGCGTGCCGTCAGCCCAGCGGGGACGAACCTCCATACCCTCGTCGGAAACGCCGTTTTCCAGAATATCCCTTACATTTTCTATCAGAATTTTATCGGCAATGCTCATGACCTCAGTCCTCCTAAAAACATATACATCTATTATATCATATTTTTTTCGTTATTTCAAGGGTTTTCACCTAATATTCATAGGCGGTGTAACGCCCTGCGGCAGCCAGCAAACGTAGCGCCGACAAATAGTCCGCATGGTGGGGTACTGGATATTATTTATTTTGTATAGCACCAATGGTAGTAGAAAATACGTGCATTATTTTTGTATGGTCGGGATTGCCCCGCACGCAGGACGTGCATAAAGTCTTTAAAAATAATGCAAAAATTGGTACAATGTGTTATAT
>CAMWVF010000360.1 GCA_947177545.1 uncultured Clostridia bacterium
TATGTCTGCTTGCTGTTCCCTGCTCCTTTTTCTTTCCCCTCATAATTCCCCTCAATGTAATTCTTGCGGTGGCTGTGTACTTCAAGGAAATCGGCAAAGCTGACGAGGCTATGCGCGAGAAGCGGGGCGCTATCGAAAAGGAGCTTCCCCGATTTGTCGCTACGGTCGAGCAGGAACTGAAAACAAGCCGAGACATTTTGTCAATAATGGAGAACTACAAAAAACACGCGGGCGTACATTTTTCATACGAGTTGGACGTTACCTGCGCGGATATGCGTTCCTCAAGCTATGAAGCCGCTTTGACAAGATTTGAGGCGAGGATAGGCTCCTCGCAGCTTTCGGACGTTGTCCGCGGACTGGTTTCCGTTATCCGAGGCGACGACAGTGCGGTGTATTTTAAAATGCTCGCCCACGATTTCAAACTCATAGAACTGCAGCGTTTAAAAGCGGAGGCGCAGAAAATTCCGCCGAAAATACGTGTGTTCAGCTTTGGTATGCTGATGTTGTTCCTGCTGACGTATTTCGCCGTCATGGGAATGCAGCTTCTTGATTCGCTGGGTTCGATGATTTGATCGGAGGTGAAAAAATGCTGAGAAAAATATATTTTAATAATCGCGGCGAGGGCTATATCGACGTGTGCATTATCGTGCTTGTGGCGATAATGGTCATTGCTCTGATGATGACGGTCATACCCGTTCTCATCGCGAAAAATCAGCTTGATAATTTTGCGGACGAGCTTGCCCGCGAAGCCGAGATCGTAGGCTGCATCGGTTCGGAAACGTCCGCACGGGAAAGTGTTCTCCGCGAACGTTCGGGACTGTCGCCAACGGTCTCATGGTCGCGTTCGGGAAAGGTTCAGCTTAATCAGGAATTCACCGTAACCTGCACCCTTGTGCAAAATATCGGCTTCGGGGAATTCGGCAGCTTTCCCGTAACTCTTACCGCCAAAGCAAGCGGAAAAAGCGAGGTGTACTGGAGTGCGATGCGTTCTTAGCTGAAAAGGCTAAGCACAAATTTAATAAAATGAGCATTAAGGAAGGAAATGCTCTATAAATTTGGAGAACTGATAAACTGAAAGGTAGAATGAAGGAGTAATGCCCTGAAATGCCTTCTTTGATACTCCGATTGGCAGAATTGAGAAATTGATTTTGTCAAAAGCTCGGTGAAGTCGGCTGAGAGATACCGTAATCTACGATAGTAAAACGAAAGCTGTTCAGAGGTGAATGGTGTATCCTATAGGTCGGAAGTCCATAAAACACATATGGTGAGAATGTTTAAACAACTGACAAATCTGCGAATGTACGGCTCTATAACACCAAGGTATAGAAATGTGCCTTGCCAAGTAATTGGTGGCAGTGAAGAAAAGTAAGATTTCCAATTATGAAATTCTTTATAGCGTTAAAGGCGCTATCAAGCTGTCAGGGTCATAGCAGACGCCTAAGTGTGTATGCAAGGATAGGTTTATTGGAACGCAGCAACCTACAATTCGTAATTATTTTACGGTTTGGTCGAAGAAAAATAAGCCAATTTAATTGTGGGTAAAGTAGTGGCATTACCGTTGATGTTTTCTGTAACGGAGAGCGGAGGAACAGCCACAAGTCAATATTACAAAAGTAATCATAGGTGTTAAAATTCATAGCTTCGAGTAAGACTAAGAAAAACAATCCCGAAAGGGGGCGTTGCCTATGACAAAGAGCAAGAAACTAAGACATTTGGAATACTATGACTTGCAGGATTGCTTTGATAATTTATATGCGAAAAGCAAACAAGGTGATGTTTTCACAAACCTCGTGGAAATTATATCTTCAGAGGAAAATATAAGGCTGGCATACAGAAATATCAAACGCAATTCGGGCAGTCATACAAGCGGAGTGGACAAGCTGAGTATAAAGGATATAGAAAGGCTGTCCGCCGAAAAACTTGTTGAGATAATTCAGAGGAAATTCAGATATTACAAGCCTAAACCTGTTAGGCGAGTGGAAATCCCAAAATCGAACGGTAAAACCAGACATCTGGGCATACCGACTATTGTTGACCGACTGGTGCAGCAATGCATTTTACAAGTTTTAGAACCGATATGCGAGGCAAAATTTCACGAACGCAGTAACGGTTTCAGACCTAATCGGTCGGCGGAACACGCATTGGCGCAATGCTATAAAATGATACAACAGCAGAATTTGCATTTTGTTGTGGACGTTGATATTAAAGGCTTCTTTGATAATGTCAATCACTCAAAGCTGATACGTCAGATGTGGACTTTGGGAATACGGGATAAACAGCTAATCTGCATAATCAAGGAAATGCTGAAAGCACCGATTGTAATGCCCAACGGCAACGTTCATTATCCGACAAAAGGCACACCGCAAGGAGGTATCCTGTCGCCGTTATTGGCAAATATAGTGTTGAATGAGCTGGATTGGTGGATAAGCAGTCAATGGGAAACAATGCCAATGCATAATCAGATTAAAACATCTTGCTCTCGGAATGGCACAGAAAATCGGGGGAATGTATATGGCATTTTCAAAAGCAAAACTTCACTCAAGGAAATGTTTATTGTCAGATATGCAGATGATTTCAAAATATTCTGTCGGAAACGGAGTGACGCGGATAAGGTCTTCATTG
>CAMWVF010000361.1 GCA_947177545.1 uncultured Clostridia bacterium
GAGCAAAGATTTCAATAGCCTTGCAGTTGTTTTTTACAGTAACATTTCGGCAGTTGCCGCCGAATTCGCCATCCAGAGTCCAAGGCAGGTCGTTGTCCGAGTGAAACTCCACAGCCGCCGCTTTAAAGGAGATAAAATATTTCGCGTCCAGCTCACGGTTTAAAAGGGCATTAATAGTAAGCTGAAATTCGGGGAGAGTTTTCGGAGTCCTGATAAGGAAAACCTCAAACACGCCGTCATCCAGCTTGACCTCCGTGCCGCCAAGACCCTTAATGCCGCCTACGGACGTGGAGTTGGATACCATGCCGAAAATAAAATCGTCCTCCATTTCCTCGCCGTCGTGAGTAACCGTGACGTGGTAGGATTTTGCAGTATTAAGCCGCTTCATGCCCTCCATGATATAGGCAAGGCTGCCGAACATATTCTTCATCTGCTGGGGGGTCTCGTAGCTGACGTCGGTAAACGCCCCGAACCCCGCGATATAGGTGAAATACTCGTTGTTAAAGGAACCGATGTCTACCACTACGGACTGTCCGCTTACAATAAGCTTGGCGGCTTCGGGCATATCCTTTGGTATGCCGAGGCTTGAAGCAAAATCATTCATAGTCCCCGATGGAATGTACCCGAGCGGCATTTTTCGGCCCTTTGTCATAAGCGCCTTTATAGTCTCGTTGAGAGTACCATCGCCGCCGCTGCAAGCCACAGCGTCAAAGTCCTCGCACCTTGATAAAACTTTTTCGTAACCGTCATTTCTTGCCTGCGTGGGGTGTACCGTTACTTCGTACCCGCCTTTCACAAAGGTGTCCGTAATAACCGCAAGATGCTGGTGTATCTGTCCCTTTCCCGAATGAGGATTAAAAACAAAAAGTAATTTTTTCATTGCAGAACTCCTTTCTGAAAATCTGTAATTAAGATATATTATAGCAAATTTTTTTTTTATTTTCAAGCAAAAAAATCATTGTTTCACAGTATTTTCATTTTGCTTAGAACGCTCCAAGGGTAAATTAACGGTTTGATTTGTGCAGAAGGACTTGCCGAATTTTAAAAAAATTTGTTGTATTCTTAAATTTTGTACCAAAAATATTGCATTTGTGCAAAAAATATGGTAAAATTAATGCACAGCAATTCTAAAATACTATTACCAAAGGAGTAAAAATTATGAAGCTGAAAAGAATTATATCGGTTGTGATCGCATCGTTATTTATACTTACAATGCTGCCTATGAGCGCGGCTGCCGCCCAAAAGGGTATAAAGCTCAGCAAAACCTCGCTGACCTTAGCGGTGGACGAGACCGCCGCACTCACAAGAACTGTAACGGGTTATAAAAAGTACACAGTCCAGTGGAGCAGCTCCGACAAGACAGTAGCAACTGTATCCAAAGGCAAGGTAACCGCCAAAAAAGAAGGTACCGCTACTATTACCGCAAGAATAAAGGGTACCGACTATAAAGCTACCTGCAAGGTCACCGTAACAAAAAAATCTACGGGAAAAGCTTCTTCGGGAGGCAATTCTTCGGTAAGAACTGCGGAGCAGGTAGTTGCGGATATGAAGATCGGCTGGAATTTGGGCAACTCTCTTGATGCAATAGGCGGTTATGACATTTCAAGCGAAACTGCATGGGGCAACGTCAAAACAACCAAGGGACTTATCACGGCAATCAAAAAAGCGGGCTTTAACACAATTCGTATTCCCACTACTTGGGGAAGTCATCTGGACGCTGACGGCAATATCAACAAGGCTTGGCTCGACCGCGTTCAGGAGGTTGTAGACTATGCTTATGATAACGATATGTACGTGATACTTAATATGCACCATGATAACGGAGTTTTCCCCCTTGACGAAAAAAACGAGGCAGCTACAACGAAAAAGTACAAAAATGTCTGGAAACAAATTGCGGAGCGTTTCAAGGATTATGACGAAAAGTTACTGTTTGAGGGAAGGAACGAGCCGCGCACCGAGGGTTCCGCAAAGGAGTGGACAGGCGGAACAAAAGCGGAGTGGGACGTCCTTAACAGAATGTATGAAGCTTTTGTCAGCACAGTAAGGGCTACAGGCGGGAACAATAAAACACGCATACTTGTTGTTGCGCCTTATGCAGCTTCTTCATCATATACAGCAATGGCTGCTCTTAAAGTTCCGGATGATGACAGAGTTGTAGTTGCAGTGCACGCATATTCGCCTTATAACCTTTCCCTTAACGGAGATATGGCATATAAGACTTTTGATGAAAACGGAAAGAAAGAAATAGACGATGTGTTCAAAAACATTGACAAAGCATATCTTAGCAAGGGAATACCTGTTATTATGGACGAATTCGGTGTTACTGACAAGGGTAATACCGAAGAGCGTATCAAGGCTTATAAGTATTTCCTTTCAACAGCTAAGAAATATGGAGTGCCATGCGTTCATTGGGATAACGGCGCAACGGGTACAGGCAGCGAGAAGTACGGCATGATAAACAGGACTACCTATGAGTGGTATTATCCCGAGATTTTAAAGGCTATAATGGATTCTGTAAAAGAATTGCAGAAATACAAAAAAATGCCAAATGATAAAAATTCAATTGGCAATTTTTTATATAATTTTTTTTTGAAAACCTGCCAGGCTTTTTTTGATT
>CAMWVF010000362.1 GCA_947177545.1 uncultured Clostridia bacterium
CCGTTTTGATAATCCTGTATATAAAATTCATGTGGATTTAGTCAAAAAATCTATTGCAATTATATTTTTTTATGGTATAATATAATTACATATAGAAATTTACAGAACGGAGGGGCGGCTAATATGAAAACCGTTTTTATAACAGGCGCATCAGGTCTTATCGGAAGCGAATTGTCAGATGTTCTGCTGTCCAAAGGCTTTAAGGTCATAGGTGTGGATACTACGCCAAACACTAATGTTGATAACCCAAATTATACTTTTGTTCAATCATCGGTGGATAATAAGGACGCTGTTACAGGCGCTATGATGGAGCAGGGCATTGACGTCCTCATTCACCTCGCCTGTACTGTTGATAATGATTTCCCCAATATCATCACCTCTGCGGAGGAAAAAAAGTCCGCTGTAGTGGATAAATTTATCTACAAGGCGGCAATTACTGCGGGAGCTGACGATATTATCATGATAAGCACTCATCAGGTCTATGCTCCGCAGAAAACAAGAGAGCCTATACGCGAGACCTCCGACGAAAAGCCTGTAACGGCTTACGGAAAGATGAAGTACGACAGCGAAAAGGCTCTTATTAAAGCTATCAAGGGCGCAGGCTCGGTAAAGGGCGTTGTGGCAAGGGTTTGCCCTATCTATACCCAGTCTTACGCTCCGAATCTTCATGCGAAAATTTTTGATCCCAAGGACGGCTGTTCCTATATCTACGGGTACGGCGACTACGGGTTCTCGTTCTGCTGCCTTTACAACCTTATTGATTTTATCACCGGTATTCTCAATGCGACAAGCGGCATAAACTATCAGGGTACTTACAATGTCTGCGATACAAAGCCAATTCTTGCCAAGGAAATCGTTGAGTTTGAAAGGCAGTACCACAGGCTTGGCGCGGTTATTCAGAGAAATTACGGCGCGGAGGCTGTCAAGTCCGCCATAGGCTTCAGCGGAAAGAGCGCGAAGGTGGATTACCGCTACAACGATTTGAGTACGGTGTGCAGCAACATTTCCTATGACAACACCCGCGCGCAGCGTATTTCCACATTCAGGTGGAAGCTTTCCAATACAAAATAAAATTAATTTTTTACGGTATTGAAAAAACGTTTCCACGCTGTATAATAAACGTGAAAAGAAATTGTGAATGTGTTCATTGTTTTCACAAAAAATTCCCCCGGAAGCCACTCCGGGGGTTTTATCAATTTAATTTGTAAAAATAAGGCAGCCGATTTAAAACCGACTGCCTTTGTGTTATTCTCCGAAAATTTGACTAAGAACATCTTTAACTTTCAAAACGCTTTCACATTCTTTACGGAAACCGACGTTCATCCTCTGTTCTCACCCTGTTCATCTCGTTCATGGCTATTTCCGCGGCGGACACCTCAATATTGTTTTTGGCTTTCTCCTCTTCGAGAGTGTCGCTGAACCTGTTGCCGTAGGTCTCCCTCGGCTTGCCGCTTTGTTCGGCGTAGAGCAGGTAAGGAGCGGTAGTTGATGATATCATGTTCATTCCGTCACCTCACCGAATATCCGAGTGATGACGTCCTTTGTCCTTTCAAGACCCTCTATCACACCGTCATAATGCTGCTGCAACAGATAATCGCCGCCATTTACTTCCTTCAGGTAGCGTTCAAAGTCAATATTTTCCTGTAACGCGTCCTCCCAAGTGTCAATATCGCGGTCGTACTTTTTCTTAAAGCTTTCCCACAAACTTTTATAGGGAGAGTCCTTGTCGGTGCGGCTCACGTCCTTGACAATCACACCTTCATTTAGGTCTACATGGGCTCTTCCCACGCCGCCGCAGGTAATTCCTGTAAAGCCGTACACACGTCTTACCTTTAATGTGCCCGAAGCGTTGCCCGCGTCATTTTCCGATATAGCGCCTTTGTCCGCAAGCTCGTAATACAGCTCGGCTGCCATTTCTTCATTATACTTTTCCCCGTATTTTTCAAGGAAATAATCCGCTTCCTCGTCGGTAATATTATAGCGTGGACCGTCGTCGCTTTCAGCCTCGACTTCTGTTTTGACTCCCTTTGTCGCCTCCTCTTCCTCCGCGGTCTCTGTGACTTGACTTTTTTCTTTTTCTTTTTCCATGGCTATACGGAACCTGTTTCCATATGTAGCCTTGGGTCTGTCGCTGCGTTCAACCTGCAGCAGATACGGTGATTTTGCAGATGATATGTTCATAAAAATACCTCCAAAAGGTCGTTGGTTTATTTACATTTCGGCGTAAGCCTTCCGTGTAACCAAAAGCTGTTGGCGCAGCGTTTTTGTGGAACTCTTACAGGGTTGCAAAATCCCTCTGTACTATTATAAAAATAATTTTACACCAAGATCAAAATTTTGTCAACATTTAAACACTTTTATTGTGCAAAACTTCTGTTTTGCACAATTACCCGAAAGCAAATAGGTACACTATAACGACAAAAGGCAGGGACATGCCTGCCTTTTATATGAATGTTCCCTTGAGGGTAAAGGTTTGATATCTAACATTGGGGGGGATACCAGCCGCAGTGTGTTCACCGCTTAGAATTCGTATGTTTCAATAATTTTCAAATCGCTTAATCTTGCGGAAACTATCCTGCCGCTGCCGAAAACATAAAGATTTTCGCCGATTATTTT
>CAMWVF010000363.1 GCA_947177545.1 uncultured Clostridia bacterium
GTGCTTATCTCCCTTGCTGTGGTTTTTGCGGCAGCGTATTTCCCGCCGCTTCAGGTGATTTTCAGCACAGTTCCGCTGACAGGCGAACAGCTTTTGATAGCTGCCGGATTTTCAATTTTTGCACCGCTGCTTCAATGCTTTGTAAGGGAAAAATGACGATATACTTCCTTGCGGACAGCCGCGTGCGCGCGATAATTGAGCAAGGTCGGGAACACGCTGCGGAATAATAAATGTCCCTGTTGTTTTTACAGGGACATTTTTCTATGTTATGCAATTGTCAGATACCTGTCCAGACCGCGCTGTCCTCCAAAATCGTGCCGTCGGGAAAAAATGATCTTACAAGAATTTCATTTTCCGCACCATTTATAATTTCATCGTTTTTCCAGACAAATACCGTTTGGTACCCGCTGTCAAGGTCGGTACTCTTTATCACTCCCCGAGAAATTCCGTTCACAAACAATTCCGCACTTTCACCGTTGGAGTACGCCTTTATCTGCGGGATAATACTGTCCCGAGGGGTAAATTTTTTCTCCGTGAGGTGAACCATAGGCTCACTGCTCCACACGGATTTGTAGAAATAAAAAACGTCCTTTTTCACACGCTCGCGGGTCGCAAGCCCCTTGTCGTTCTGACCGTGGGTGTCCCCCTCGTTACGTCCGTCCGAAGCGAAATCAAACATACACCATATAAATTTTCCCCAAAGGTATTTTCTTTCCGCAAACTGCGCCCATATTTTTTCGTGCATTGCGGACTGATAATTCTGATAGTGCCGCTTGCCCCAAGGGTCTATCTCCTCCTGCCAGTCGATATTGTCCTTGAATTGGGACAGCGCACCGCCGCCTCCATATTCGGAAACGCATATGGGACGGCTTTCCTTTTCCCTGTGGTACAAGTCCAGCCATTCACCGAATTTCTCCGCGGGACCCGCGTCCTTGTACCAGCCGAAATATCTGTTGTACCCCACAACGTCTGCGGGAAGCTGTAGAAATTTCCCCCAGAACTGACAGTCCGCAAAGGTTGTGAGACGGGTCTTGTCCTCCGATTTTGCAAAGTCGTGAAGCTTCGTGTATATGTCCCAAATTTCGTCGGTCATCTGGTGAAGCTCGTTGGAAATTCCCCAGACTATCACCGAGGGGTGGTTGTAATTCTGGCGGATAAGCTCGGTGAGCTGCTGTCTTGCGTTGTTAAAAAAATTCTCCGAAACAGCAAGCTTTTCCGTTGCGTCCGCGGACATTTTGTTGACTATCCCGATCTCTGTCCAGACAGCAATCCCAAGCCTGTCGCAAAGGTCGTATTCATATCGGGCATGCTGATAATGCGCCATTCTGACGGCGGTACAGCCCATTTCCCTTATCATGGAGTAATCTCGTTCCCGCTGCAAATCCGTCATTGCCCAGCCGTTTTCAAAGCTGTCCTGATGATAGTTCACGCCCCGGAGGTCAAGATACTTTCCGTTGAGGAAAAAACCGTTTTCCGGGTCGATACGGTACGTTCTAATACCGAAAATTTCTCTGTGACCGTCAAGGATTTTGCCGTCACCCGCAACAGTAATTTCGGCGGTATAAAGGTAAGGATTTTCTTTACCGTTCCATAAAATCGGATTTTCAACAGACAACGAAAATTCTATTTGAGATTTTTCTTTTGCGGACAGTGTTATTTCCTGTTTTTCCGAAGCGGCAAGGCAGCCGTCCATGTTAAGAATATTTACGGAAACGGTCACGGATTTACTTTCCGAACCGTCGTTTGAAAGCTTTACAAGGACGTCGGTATCGGCGTGATTTTCCGAAATATTTTTCGGGGTAATATAAATCCCCGATGAGCCGAAATCGGAAAGGTCGATATGTACCCTGTTTGCGGAAATAATTTTAACGCCGCGGTAAATGCCGCCCATTTTTGTAAAGTCACCCTGCTCCGTGATAGGAGCAATGTAATCGGTGGGAGCATTGCTCACCCTGACGGCGAAAATATTCTCCGCTCCAAGCACGATAAGGGACGTAATATCAAACCTGAAAGCCGAGTAACCGCCCTCGTGCCTGCCCGCAAGGCTGCCATTCACAAAAAGCTCCGTAACCGTGTTTGCGCCCTCAAACTCAATAAAAACGAATTTTCCTGCGTACTCTTTTTCGGGGAAGAAAAACGTTTTTCTGTACCCGCCGAGACCGCGATAGTATCCCTCCTTTTCCTCGCCCTCACCCGATATTCCGTCCGCGCCGTCAACGCTGTTCCATGTATGGGGGAGAGAAATTTCCTCCCATGCGGAATCATCTAAATCCGAAACATCAAAGGCAAGCTCGGAGAGCCCGTCCTTTTTGGTAAGCTTCATGAAACGCCAGCTTTTATTAAATTCGGTTGTGATTCGCCCGTAATCGTTCATATTATTGACCCTCCTTGCCTGCCGAAAGGAATTATATGATAAAATCAACCGCCCCTTGAGAGGGCTTCAACAAATTAAATGCTTGCTAAAATTAACATTAGGGGGTGCCTCTGCCCGCATGTTCTTCCCCGCTTACCACTTATCTTCCTCACCCTCTTGTGGGAGACATGGCGTAAGGGCAGCAATGGCGACTTCTATCTGCTTGTCGGTAGGCTCCTTTGTGGTGATGTGCTGAAGCC
>CAMWVF010000364.1 GCA_947177545.1 uncultured Clostridia bacterium
TATGCTGCATTTTGGTAGCGGTGAGCTTTGTGAAAAGCGCGCCTTTTTTGGAATTTACGTACTTCGGCTTCAGCGTGTTGAGAGCCATAGCCATCATGTCGCCGATACAAGTGTCGCACTTGCAGCAGTCAACATCTTTAAGGAACACATCAAGGCGTTCCCTTACAACTTCCTCCATCACATTTACAACGTTATATTCCGCTGCATTAACACCTACATCTGACATTATTCAACATTCCTTTCCGAAAAACTTGAAAGCGATGACAGAATTAACCTGTTTATCCCTATAATGATATATGCAAAGTATCGCTGCTTCAAACCGTGAATATTAAAAATTCACATTCCTGTCAATTATTTCTATGCACATTCTTCCGTTGTGATACGGGCACTTCCATGGGTTCACCATATCCACCGTCAGCATAGGTTCGCCCTCGAAAGAAACTTCGCCCCACCACTCGGAATTTTCTCTCCTGTCGGTCTGCTTTGTCTCTATCCAGTTAAAGACAGTCTCCGCCGCGTCGATAAATTTCTTTTCGCCGCCCTGCTGGAACGCGTTCACAAAGCCCACAACGCTTTCCGCCTGTACCCACCAAACACGCTTTTTATCGATTTTATCATTTTCCCGCTCGTTGTTTACCGCGCCATTTTCAAAAGCAATGTCAAGGATATTTTCCGCAATGCGAAGGTTTATGAAACGCCAGTCCGCCATAAGCCTTCTGTCGCCGATAACCTCGCAGGCACGGTCAATGAGCCATGTCGCCTCAATGTCGTGACCGTATGAATGTATATCACCTATCTGATTAAGCTCACGGTCAAAAAATACTCTGAGACAGTTCTTTTCACTGTTGAAAATCTTAGTTTTTGCAACGTCCAGCAGAAAGAGAAGTCTTTCCTCAATTTTTCCGCTTTCGGAATTATTACACGCTTTAAGCAGCACCGTGTACGCTTCAATAAGGTGAAGTACGGTGTTCATGGTTTTGTCTGCCATAAGACCGTTTTCCGAAAGTGCATCGTTCGGGACAATTTTCCAGTCTATTGACATAGCTTCAAGGTACGCAATATCATCGGTACACTTATCCTCGATAGTGTGGAAAAGCTCCAAAGCCAAATCAAGAGCAGCCTGTTCCTTTGAAGCAAGGTAAAACTGTGACAAAGCGTAAACCGCAAAAGCCTGATTGTAGGTGTGCTTCATGGTGTCCGCAGGCTTGCCGTCATAAGTCCTCATCCAGTAAACGCCGCCGTTATCCCTGTCGACGCATTTTTTCAGAAACTCGAAAGCGTGGCGGGCATTGTCCAGCAAAGCCTCGTCCTCCAGAACCGTGTACGCCGCGGAATAAAACCACAGTATTCTCGACGTGAGGATAACGCCCTTGTCAGCCCTTTTATCGACCTGCAAATCGTTGTTTACAAAGCCGTAAAAGCCGCCGTTCTCGTCGTCCCTGAGCTTGTTCCAGAACGGAATTATACGCTCCGTAAGCTCTTTTTTGCATTCATTTACCAAAACAGCCAAATTATCTTCCTCCCCGATCGGAAAAATTATTCATAACAAGCCCAGTAATAAGCTTGGGATAGAAGTAGGTAGATTTCTGCGGCATTTTCTCCCCTGCCGCGGCAACGTCCCGAATTTCGGAGACCTTTGTGGGGTTGAGGATAAAGGAGCAGTCCGCCCCGTCCATATCAACCGCCTCCAGCGCCTCACGGCGGGAACGGGTGTATGTCAGATTTTTCTGATTTGCCATATTTTCCTTGTCTATGCCCAAGATTCTCTCCAGCACAAGGCTGTGCAGCACCGTCACGTCCAGTCCGCAGTAAGCCTCCGACATCTCGGGCAGCAGCCTTTTCACTGCGCTTTCATCACTTAAAGTCATAACATAGCACTTTCCGCAACCCGTATACATTGCAAAGGCTTTCTTGCCATCATCGTAAAGCTGATTCAAAGCCGCCTGCATACGCTCCTCTCCCGGAGCCTCCGCAATGGTGAAGTAGGGCTTGCAAGCCTCTATGACCTTTTCGGCATTAAAATTATCAAGGTTCTTAACAATTCTATGAGTTGGGAACACAACAAGTCCCTTATTTTCCATATTTACAAGCATCATAGCTATATAGCCGCTGCTTTCCGTGCCCTGCTTTTTGTGGAAATTCAAGGCAGTTTCATAGCGATGGTGACCGTCCGCAATATAAAGCTTTTTATCCTTGAACGCCTCGGTAACGTCCTTTATCACGCCGTTGTCCGAAACTTTCCACATTCTGTGTACCGTGCCATCTGGGTCTGTGACCTCCATGTCGGGCGCACCCTTTGAGCAGCCGTCAATCATGCTGTAGACAGAGCCGTCACCGTCCATATAAAGCGAGTATATCTGACTGAAATTGCAGAAAGTCTCGCTCATAAGGTTGAACCTGTCCTCCTTTGCCTTGGACAGCGTTTCCTCATGTGGCAGTACGATACCCTCCGAAAATTCCACAAGCTTCACCAGTGATACAAAGCCCTTAAGCCTGTTCCTGACGCCGTTTGCCGAGAAAAGCATTTCGTAAACGTAAATGCTGTCCTCCTTGTCGCAGGCAAGAATTTCCTTATCCAACCAGTCTTTGAGGGTCTTTCCCGCCTCTTTGT
>CAMWVF010000365.1 GCA_947177545.1 uncultured Clostridia bacterium
CTGCGGCGGTTATTGTGGTAATGCGTATTTTCAAAACGGAAACGTCCTCGAAAGCATAAAAAATGTCCCCTTAATGGGGACTGTTTTTTAACATATTAACGCATATTTTGTAGTCGGGCATAAGTCCTCCCACCACTGCGTAAAAATCCTTGCTGTGGTTCGGCACGATAAAGTGAGCGTATTCGTGGATAAAAACATACGCCGCGCAGACCTCTGGGTACAGGGCAAGCCTGCTGTTCATGACGATTTTTCCCTTGCTTATGTGGCAGCTCCCCCAGCGGGAGGTCATGCTCCGTATTTGCAGCTCCGCAAAAGGGACGTTGTAACCCTTTGCCTGAAACATTTCATAAGTCCGCCTGTTAAGCTCATTAAAAATTTTTGCAGTTTCCTCAGAGTAAAATTTTTTCAGTACGCGTCCCGTCCGCTCCTCCGATTTTACAGCGGCAAGTATAAGCTTACCGCTTATTTTTACGTCCTCTATAGGAGAAATTGTTATACTCAACGTATAATCAGTTCCGAAATAACGGAGAGTATCGCCGTTTCGGTAAGTTTCCTCATCTTTAGGCAGCGGTGGAGCAGGGGAGAGTTCGGAAAACTTCTCAAAAGCCGAAAAGATAAAATCTGACTTGTCACGGATAAAATCCTCAATATACTTTATAGGAACACGGTTGGGTGCGCTTATGTACACGATCCCATCTGGCTTTACCCGCATATTGACATTCCTTACCTTTTTCCGCGACAGCACCCAAAGTATCTCCCTGCCGTCTGCGGTGATTCTGCGGAGGTCACTCATAGAATACCTCGTCTACAGTTATAACGGGGCAGAAGCGTTTGTCCTTTTCGCATATCAGCCTTTTGGCGTTGTCAACGATTTTCTGCCGCTCCTGAGGCTTGCGTGCGGTTATCGCCATGTCGAAAATAACGTTTATGCGGTTCTCGCCGTCGGTAATTCTGAAATCGTGTATGGTCGCCGTTGGGTCGGCTTCTGAGATACATTCCATTATCTGACTTTTAATGCCGTCCACGTACTCGTTGTTCACGGTTATCGGGTCGGAGTGTATAACCATTTGTATACCCGTTTCCAGCAAAACACGCCGCTCGGTAGCGTCTATAACCTCGTGAATGTGTACTGCGTCCGCATCGCTGGGGACTTCTGCGTGTACCGAAGCAAAAACACGTCCCGGACCGTAATCGTGTACCATAAGGTCGTGTATGCCAACAATTTCCTCGGAACTTAAAATTATCTCGCTAAGCGTGTTAATTGTCTCCTTAGAGGGGGGCATACCAAGGAGCAGGTCAATAGTCTCTTTAGACATATTTACGCCGCTGTACATGATGTAGACTGCGATTATTACGCCGATAAAGCCGTCTATCTGGAACGGCAGGAAACCGCCTATAACGGTGGTAACAATTACCGCAGAGGTGGAAATAACATCGTTTATGCTGTCCTTTGCGGAGGCTTTCATGACCGACGAATTTATTTTTTTGGCAATTTTGTTGTAGCAGAAATACATCCACAGCTTAACGAGTACAGACGCCGCAAGAATTATCATCATTACAATGCTGAAATTAAGCGGCTCGGGATTTGAAATTTTTTCACAGCTTGATTTGAAAAGCTCAAATCCCACAAGCATAATGATAAATGAAACTATCAGCGAGGAGATATACTCTATCCTGCCGTGACCGAAAGGGTGCTCTCGGTCTGGGAGACGGTTCGCCATTTTTGAACCGATTATTGCAACGATACAGCTTCCCATGTCGGAGAGATTGTTAAATGCGTCAGAGGTTATTGCTATACTCTTCATGACAGTGCCTATCACAAGCTTCAAGCCGAATAGGAAGAGGTTGCAGACCGCTCCAAGAACACCGCCCAAAATGCAGTAGTCCTGCCGCACTTTCTTGTCGGTGGTGTTCTCATGATCGTGTATAAATTTTTTTGCAAAAAAATCAACCATGCCGTTATCCTTTCAAAGAAAACAGCATAGTACGCTTAGTACTACGCTGAATGTGATTTGTATTGTTAAGGCAATATCGCACAAAGAACGGCAAACGCCTCTGCCGCACATCTGCTTGCATATTTTCCGCCATATTGCATCAAAAGTCCTTGACATACGCGAGTATGCCTGCGGATTTTTGATACAATCTGACGAAAAATCTGACTGCGCATCTGCACGGCAATCTTTGTGCGTTATTGCTTTAAAAAAGCGAATTCATATAAAAATACGTTACGACCAAAATTACAACGCAAAGGACGAGCAGCCCTATGCCGGTATAGACGGGAACCATTTTATTTTTCGGCTTTTTTTCCGCCTCGGAAAAGGTTTTCGCCATATCCTTTTTCATAAGCTTGATCTCTTTTTCAAGCTGCTTTATTTTTTTCTTTTTTTCGTCTGTCGCGTCAAATTTCTGCGTCGGCATATTTTCACCGTCCTTATTTTATTATCAGACCTTTACGGACTCTTCCGCTGTTTCCGCAGCCTGTGCAGCCTCTGCGGCAGCCTTTGCCGCCTTTATCATAATTGCACATTCAAGACGTTTCTTTTCCAGCTCGCAAGAAAGCTTGTGGGCGGTGAGAATGTTCCCCGTGTAGATGTAGTTGTTCGCGTTG
>CAMWVF010000366.1 GCA_947177545.1 uncultured Clostridia bacterium
TCCTAAAAAGCTGTTTTCCCACTGCCAATATGAAAATAAAACATAAAAATTTTTAAATCAGCCTAACGGCTGATGAGGGCTTTGCCCTCAAACTCCCAAGGTTTATCGCATTGCAGGTTTAGCAGAAGCCGTAAATACGCCACAACACACAAAAAACAAAGAGCAATACCCAACGGTATCACTCTTTCTGCTAAACCCCGTATACGGCGCTCTGGTCGCTCCTCAGCGTTGCCTTATCCTCCGCTACGGCTAAATTTATGATACCACACAAAAATTAATTTGTCAAGGAGTTGTTAAGATGTCTCAGAAGAATAAATCTCCATAACCCTACCGTAATAAACACGCAGAAATTTATTTAGCCCTGCAATCATGGCTTCTTTACCGCATTTGCCTTCATCTCGTTTCTTTTGAATAAAATCATAGACAGAATCGTCTTGAGGTTTGTGTTTGATTATAGACTGCATAATTTCGTAGAAAATATTGATACAGCCGTCAAAGCATTCTCCCAGCAAAATGACGAGCAGATTCATACCCAGAGCGCGGCTGATTATTTTTTTGCACACAGCGGCGTTTCCTATATGATCGGAGTCTATGATAACAGCGTCGGCAAAATAAGCGTCGAACATATTATAAACCGATGTCTGCGAATCGTTTTCCTTTACATATTCATCAAGACGCGGACTGCAATTATATACAAAAAGACGAAAGTCGGTTTCGGAAAACCTTTTGTTAAGAACATTAACAAGTTTATAACATTCCCTGTCACGAATACGGCAGGTCATTAAAGCAATTATTTTATATTTTTTAATCATAATGTACCCTCCCAACATTGTATAATCTGATTATATACTTCATTTTTAAAAATAGTAAATAAAACAAACGGCTTAAAACCTATAATCTCCTGTTAAAAACATACCGCTTTGTAATATAAAAGCGGTATGTTTTATTTTAAAATATAACCATTAAGCGGCATTTTTAATTTCAATTCTCCAACGAGTTTATAATCGCCTCCACGATTTCAGGTTCGTACCATATAAGTTCCTGACGGTTGAAAATTCCAAAAAGCTCGTTGCCCGAATCGTGATAGCCGTTATCCCACCAAACGCATGGAATGCCGTATTTTTCGGCGGTGCTGATGTAATTCGAAGCCCATTTTGCCACCTCGTTGGTATTGCTGATATACCAATCCTTGTCTATCATTTTTGATACGCTGCCGTATTCGGTAATAATAACTGGTATGCCCTTGCTGACAAAGGTATTGTTAAGGCTGTCAAACAGCGAATTAATTTCAGCAGCGCAGGAATCGTCAAATACGGCGGTATTCCAGCTTTCTCCCACCGAATCATAGGTGAAGCGATACGGTGTGTAGGCGTGGATAGAAACGCCTATATGCTCGTCAGTGGGAATTGTCAAAGCGTTTATTGCAGAGGCAACAGGCTGTGCCGCAAATGTGGTTATAAGCAGCGTCCTCGTTGAGTTGTTTCCGCCTGTTTTGCGTACTGTTTCAACAAATACGGCGTTGAGCTGATTAAGGCAATCTCTCCCATATTCCGTACCGCCGTTCCACTAGATTGCACCGCCAACAATCCGAGGTTCGTTAAGTACATCGAAAACAAGATGGTCGCCGTAATCCTTAAAATGTTCTGCAACCTGCGTCCACAAAGCGGCAAACTGTACCTTTACGTCATCAAGGTCATCGTATTGCGGTTTTATCCAATTTGTTTCATGGTGAGTATTCAAAATAACATACATATCATTTTCAAGGGCGTAGCCCACAACCTCCTCAACACGGTTTATCCATTCCTCGTCCACCGTGTAATCGGGAGCTTCCCCCATATGACCGTTCCATGTGGTGGGAATTCTTATCGTGTTGAAGCCCGCTTTGTATACCTCGCCTATCATTTCCTTTGTCGTAATAGGATTTCCCCAATCTGTTTCGCCGCCCTCGGCGTCCATTGTGTTTCCTAAATTCCAGCCTGCGCCCATTTCAGCGACAAGCTCCACGGAGGATATATTCCGCATTTCTCCAAGCGGACGGTTTTCCTCAACCTTTTTTTCGCAGGCGGAAAGTGACAGCATCAAAGCCGCCGCAGATATTGCAGAGATAATTTTTTTCATGCAAAAAACTCCTTTTATAATGATTTTAATATGCTTTCAAATTCAGCCGAATAATGCTGATCTGTAATTCCAAAATCCATGCCTTTGTAAGTCCAAGCTGCACGCCCAATGCCGTATTTTTCAAAAACGCTGTGAATGTCACAATACCATTCGGCGGTATCTTCCATATCGGCGCGGTCTATAACTCCGTACTCTCCGCAGTACAGCGGCACATTTGCATTTTCTGCCGCTGTTACCGCTTCTGCAATAAGTTTTTCCATAAATTCCGCGCCCATTTTATCCGCGTTTTTCAATCCCGAACCAAAGCATTGTATTTTCTCGGAGCGTTTGCGGTACTCCTCAATATCGGCGGGATAACCTATGCTTTTGTCGGCAATAAGGGGCTGCCATGGCGCAAGCTGGTGTGTAAACAAAAACGGCTCGTAAAAATGAAAATTGTACACAATGTTATCGTCGGCAGGAATTTTTAATTCCTCAAGAGTGTGAACG
>CAMWVF010000367.1 GCA_947177545.1 uncultured Clostridia bacterium
TTGACTTCTCAGAATATGATATGACTGCAAAGGACGGCAGTGTTTTTTACAATTTTGACGACGAAACGGTTACAGCCAAGCCTCGGTACGATTTTAACCTTATCGGACTGAATTTTTCAATTGATGAAACTATTGACGGTTATACTACGTATGGTCACACATACGGCGCACCTTCAAGACAGTATCTTGTTGACGACGGCAGTCCAAACGATAACAAAATTACAATTGCGTTTTGCTGCGACAAGTCTTCAATTGAATCGCAAATGGGTGAAATCGACAAAATGATAGTTGGCTCAAATGTTATTGATATAAGCGATACATTCAGCTATAAAATCACGGGAGTTGATTTGAAGCTTGGTAGCCTCAGCGGTCATAGAAATAACGTTTTATATCAGAATGAAACCGACAAGCATTATCGCATTGACAGCTTTACTTCGGAAAGGATACTCGGTTCGTGGAACAGCAATTTAAAGTTCGACATAAAACCAGCTAAGACGGTCACTGTCGAGCCTAACAGAGAGTCGACATTTCAAGTGTATACAAACGAAGGCGAAAACGGCGTTCACACTTTCAATGTGAAAAAAATCACATTGTCACAGATGTCAATAAACTATGAGCTGGAGGGCGTTTCTCCCGAAAAGGACAGCTTTTTGGAATGCTGGAAGATAGGCGAGATCATTATGAAAAACGGAGATACTCTGACGATAATGCCCGATTCTTATGTGCCCTCTCTCCAAAATGAGCATGGCAATCAATTTTATCATAGTCAAAGCACGTGGTGGGCAAGCGGTTCAATAATGCTCACCGAGCCTATCGATCCCGACGAGGTTAAGGCAGTCCGTTTCGGCGACACGGTTTTCCCCATTGAGTAACTGTCCGAAACTTAACAGATAAAAGCAACGGCGATATTGTAAAACAGTATCGCCGTTGCTTTATCTGTTCGCAAATGAGAAATATTTGCGAGACAGTCAAATATAACCGTTTCCCTCTGAATTTGAGATAGCTAATGATACATTAATTTACTGTTCCATTACTATTTCATGGATTTTATCGGTAATTTCCGCCACATCTTGAAAAAACTTAACATCAAGATTTTCCCCAGTATTCCGCACATACGCCGCCAGCACGTAATCGGTTCTGCCGCTTACTATGGCGCAGTCGCCCAATGTGTAAAAATCCTCCTGCGGCAGGTAACCGTATTTTTCATGTACCGTCTTGTCCGCCAAAGCCGCAGAAAACATATCGCGGTACTCGGCATTAGCCATACATTCAAACATGAATTCGCCATTCACGTGCTGCTTGGAAAAGGCATAAATGTCCTTAAAATACGCCGCCGACTCCCTCGCCGTGAGCCTGAACCAGTAGTTCTCATCTGTCATTCTTTGGGGCAATCCAAGTCCCGCCGCGTATTCGTTGAATTTTGAGTACCCTATATAATGGTACAGCATTTTGTACGCCGTATTGTCACTTTTCACCAAAGCCGCCCGAATAAGCTCCTCCGCCGTAAACATTGTACCCACAGGCTGACCGTCCACAAGCTCGTACCGTGAGTTCAGCAGCTCCTCAGTCATTTCGTACTCCGCCGTCAGGTCAATTGAGGAGTCAAGAATACTCCGCGCATAGATCGCCTTAATGATACTTCCCGAGGAAAACTTTTCGTCCGCATTGTATTCAAGACTGCCGCCCGTGTGGGGATTGTAGTAAAGAAAACCCGCGTCCGCACCGTGCCGCCGCAGAACAGCGTACAGCTTGTCGGCAAGTTCCGCCGCGCTTTCGGGGACTTCCATTCCCGCGGCTGTAAGCTCCAGTTCCACATCTGGGTAGCTGTGCTCAAACGCCGCCTCGGGATTTTCTATGGGACCGTCCACCCGCAGCGGTTCCTCGGGGGCATCCGTTTCCGTCTCCGTGGGGTCTTCCTCCGTAACAGACGTTGTAACCGTCGTTTCTACAGGTTTTGCGCCCTTGCTGACGGTTACCTTTACCGTTGTGCTGCCGACAGTAAATTCCGTACCCTCGGCAGGCTCTTGGGACAAGACTGCCCCCTCAAGGTATGTATCGGAGTACTCTTCAGCCGTGACTTCAAGGTCAAACTGATCCGCATAGTAAGCCCTTACCTCAAAAAAGCTATATCCCACAATTTTCGGCATAATGCCGATTTCCATTGCAGGCGGTTTTGCAGGTTTAAAGAAAATGTGCAAAGTTATACCCACAATAATTGCAAATGAAATGATAATTATAATTATGCTGATAATCTTTTCACGCCTGTAATTCATAAACCCTCCCCAATTGTTAATTTTGTCAGTAAATATTTAATATTAATTCAAGAAATAATGCACAATAATTCTACAAACAGTCTGCAAACGCTGTTACTCAATAGCCTTTAGAGACGTCGCCATATCGATCTTTTTAAGTCTGAAATACAGCGTAATGTTCACCAAAACCGAGAAGAACACACTTATTGCCGCAGCCGCGAGGAAGCAATACGCTGCAATTCCGGGAGCAAACATTACCGCGTCCACCTCAGCGGTCTTGACAACGAATTTTTCAAGGAAAATCCCCAGTATAAGCCCCACGCCCGTACCCATAAGCGTGGAAA
>CAMWVF010000368.1 GCA_947177545.1 uncultured Clostridia bacterium
GTATAACGTTGTGCTTTTGGATATTCGGGAGCAAATCAAGCTTGTCCTGCGTGACGAGAAAAAAGCTGCCAAAAAGCTGAAAAAGAGATTTTGCGGAAATACCAAATCTGACGCACAAAAGGCTGTCCGTGACTCAAAGGTTATTGAAAAGAAAATCCATGATTTTGACGAGCGGTTTTATCAGCTTTATGAGGACAAGCTAAACGGAGTTATTTCCGAGGACAGGTTTATTGAATTATCCCGAAGATGTGAGACGGAGCAGAATGATTTGAAAATTAAGCTTGAGCGTATCAAGTCGGTTTCCATAGCGTCCGCAGAGGCTGAAAAGAACATTGAAAGCTATATTTCTATGATACGGGAATTTAAGAATATTTCCGAGCTTGACAAGGAAATCGTCCACAGGCTTATTGACAAAATCGTCGTTGGGAAAAAGTATGTTTGCGATGGGGTCAAGAAGCAGGATATTACTATTTACTACAAGTTTATTGGGGAAGGTGTTTGACTTCTCTAATGGGAATTGACGGCCTTCAGAGTCGGAGTCTCTTATAATAAATTTCGTAACTTTTTGTATCGTGCCGTAAATCTACGTATTTAAGCCATTTGAGGCTATTGTGTTTTTGTAACTTTTCATAATTTTTCACCATAAAACGTAACCTTTGACAACAGTTGTTGTCAATTTGTTGTCAATTTCGGAGCAGGTCAAAGGGGTACAAAGGAACTGCTGTCGCCTGTGCTTATGATATGCAGTTTACGAAATGTCATAAGCACTATGGCGTTACTTAGGGCAAAGCCCAAGTAAGCCGTGCGACTCTGCCGCTGAATGCTTGCAGTCGGACTAAGGGGTGCAGGGGAACGCTGCCACACAGACTATTTACGACGGAAATAGTCATAGTGTGTTATAACTTTCGGGGAAAGTGTTTAACGGGACCCGCTCCATAATTTTCAACCTGTTGCAATAACCGTTTTCAATATGTTTCAAAAAATGACCGCTCGGTGGATAGCAAGCGTAGAAAAAATACATACTTTTTCATTTCAGTTGATTGTGTGCGCCGTAAGGCTACCAGAACGCCCCACAATCGACGAAAGCTATTTTATAATGAAAATTTTACCACATAAAACATAAACCCTCTAAAAACAGCTTTGTAGTCGCTCTTAGAGGGTGCTGTGTTTTTACGCCGAAAATGGGAGCAGGTGAACCCGCTCCCGTCACTATATGCCGCAAGGAATACTCTATCTTGCAAAAAATTCCCTCATTTTATCAAGTGAAATAATGTTATTTTTGGGAGTTTCTTTCCAAGGTGTTTCATTATGTGTCATTTCTACAAGCTTAAAAGCGGAATATTGACCGTAATCCTCGTGAACGTCCTTTAAAATAACCTCAACGTCATTATCGCCAAAATTCGGCATTATAATCGGCTCGTCAATAGGATTTTTACCGTAGTTCTTGTATTTGTTATATACTTCGGGTACAACGGGTCCAAATTCCCAAGCAACAATATTTTCATTGAAAAGAGCCTTGCCAGTGTATTTTATTGCTATCCCCTGCGCGTAATAAAGGAGCTTTTGAAGCTTTAAGTCGGTCAATAGATCTGTATTTTCCTGCGAATTGTTATAGGCAATAAGCCATTTTGCAACGTCAAACGCCGATAAACCAAAGGTCATGGAATTTTGAGCTTGCGTAACTGTAACTGTTGTTTCTCTTGCTTTTGAGGTATCGCCTTTTGCATACTCCAAAGCTTCACCCAAACCGTTCATAATGCTTTCGTATACACTCATAGTCAATTCCTCCTTTCAAATTTTGCGTGTTCAACAGCTTCAATTTCTGTAACTAATTGTTTAATGCTGTCGCACTGTCGTTTTGAAAGATTTTCTTGTTCGTTTTTGGCATACGCGGTGATAAGGTAAATTTTTTCAAAGGCAATAAAATCTACATAAATCACCCTTGCGCCGCCGCTCTTGCCCCTGTTTTCAAGGGGTATTCTGCATTTTCGGCAGCCGTGTGTACCTTGTATCATATCACCTAAATTTGGTGTTTGCACCAAGATATTTTGAAGCTGCCTTAAATCCTCATCATTCAAGCCTAAACTTTTCCAAGAATTATCAAAATCCGAAGTCATTACAAAATTTCTTGTCATATTATTTCCAATCCGATTTATTTTAAACACTTTGAAGTATAAAATACCGTTTACACGGTACTTATAAACAGATATGCGTAAAATCTGTTAATTATATTATACACAATAACGTTTAATATGTCAAATCTGTTTTTTTCTAATTTAACGCAATTTATTGTATTTTGCTTTATTTTGCTCTCTTATGCTTTATTTTCCAATATAGCTTAACGAAAGCATTACTTTTCCTCCCGTTCTGCTCCGTTGGGAGCGGGTTTGTTATTATCCCGTTCTACTGTTTCGGTTATTGCCCTGTTAATGAACCCGTTAAGCGTTTCACCCTGTTGTATTGCATGGCCTTTTACAGTAGATAAATAGCCTTTAGGCATTCTTATAAGCGTTTTATCATATACTTTGCTTTCGTATTTTGCAACTGCCTTTTGTTGTGCTTTGGTTATAGCCATAATTACACCACCTTACAATT
>CAMWVF010000369.1 GCA_947177545.1 uncultured Clostridia bacterium
GTGCGCCGCCGACGTCATTGCCCCCGACATCTACCGCTTTGGGGGGACGCTGGCTATCCTTGGAGCGGTCATGCTGCTTTGGTCATTAACATTAAAAAACGCTAAACGGCGCGACAATACAAATTAATAAAGCAAAAACCGTACCCGTTGGCATAATGCCTTTGGGTACGGTCAATTTTTATATACTTATTCTTCTTCGGCAGGGAATTCAGGCAGCTCGTCTCGAAGGGAACTTGTGTCAATGTAAAGCTCGTCAACGTCCTGCATATTTCCGTGGTACGCGCCGTCGTCAAGGGCAGCCTTGTCTATCAGACCCTCTGTGACAAGGGTGTCCGTGGAAAGGTTTACAACCTCGCATATAGGGTCCGGTGGCGGGGCTTCCCTAAGACCCGTTATCTCGGGAGGGTCAACCGTTGTAGCGTTGGGGTCTAAAGCATTGGGGACGGGCTTAGGCTTTTCCTTTTTTCGGTCTATGTCCGCAAAAAAGTCATTTGGGTCTATAAAATTTGGCATATTTCACAATCCCTTTCATAAAAATTTACAATTTTTACACTAAAAAAATTATACTGTTTTTATTATACACAATTTACATATATTTGTCAATACCTTGAAAAATTTACGTCATAATAGCCAAACAAACGGGATCTTATTTGCACACAAAAACAAAAAGAGACTATATCAGTCCCTTTTAAAATATTACTCCGCAAACAATTCGGCTACCTCTGCCGTAAATTCCTCAAGCTGCCGCCTGATGTCCTCCTCCTTGAAATTTTCCGTCCGCATACTTTCATTAGTCAACGGGCGTACCTCATACAGCAGCATTGTCATAACATATGGCATATCATACAGGTTTGTCAGATCATCATATTTTTTCAAAGCATCATTTATTGACGCATGGAAAAATTCCTCCTGCTCATTCATGCCTTCTATTTGGTAAAGCTCCTCATAAAGCTTGTCCTTGTCCAACAACTCGAATTCCTCTTCAACGCCTTTGTTATATGTATAACAAATAAATCTTTCAACATAACGTGTGGCTACAACAACAAACAGAGATGTTGTACCGTCGTCATTCGGCTGAAGATATGTATAATATCCCAGCGGCAAAGCGCCAACAATTTTCCAGTTATTGTCAATATAATCACAAATATACATGCCTGAGCCATGAAATGAGTCAACAATAAAACAAAGCTCCTTTATTCCGTCACCGTCAACATCAACGTAAAATACTTTCGATGAACCGGCAGGCGAACCGCCTAAAATATAAGCAATGCTTTTACCGTTTTCAAGCACCTCGTCGCTGCACCATATTTCAAACATTTCAAGCCAGAAATCGCTGTCGGGCGGCACTATTTTAAGGTCTGCGCTTTTTTCGGAAACAGTCGTATCCGCCTGTTCGGACGCAGTTTCCGCAGTTGTTTCTACAATAGTGCTTGCCGCTGCGCTGCTTGTTTCGGTATCGGTTTCTGTTGTAACTGTAGTTACCGTACTGCTTGTAACGTCCGCCGTATTTGTTTCGGGGCTGCCGCAAGCGGCGAACGCGTACATTGCAAACGCAAGGCAGAGCGGCAGACACGTCCTTTTAAATTTTATAATAGAGACCCCTTTTCACTATATAAAAATGCTGCCGTTGCAAAATTGCACTGGCAGCATTTTGGTTTATTTCAAAAATCAAACGCCGTATTTAGTTGTTGAAACAGGAATACCAACGCCCATTGTTGAAGCTACAACGCAGGACTTGATATAAGTACCCTTTGCAGCCGCAGGCTTAGCCTTAACAATAGCTTCGAGAAGTGTATCAAGGTTCTGAACGAGCTTCTCTGTACCGAATGAAGCCTTGCCGATAGGGCAGTGAATGATGTTGGTCTTGTCAAGACGGTACTCGATCTTACCAGCCTTAGCCTCTGTTACAGCCTTAGCGATGTCGGGAGCAACCGTACCAGCCTTGGGGTTAGGCATAAGTCCGCGGGGACCGAGAACTCTTGCAGCCTTACCTACAACGCCCATCATGTCGGGAGAAGCTACGCAGACGTCGAAGTCCAGCCAGTTCTCCTTAACGATCTTATCTACAAGGTCTGCGCCGCCAACGTAATCAGCTCCTGCTGCCTTAGCGTCAGCCTCCTTCTCTTCCTTACAGAAAACAAGGACTCTTACATTTTTACCTGTACCGTTTGGAAGTACAACCGCGCCTCTAACCTGCTGGTCAGCGTGACGGGAGTCAACGCCCAAACGAACGTGTACCTCAATAGTTTCATCAAATTTAGCCTTAGCATTCTGACAAGCAAGCGTCAGCGCCTCATCGGTCTCATAAAGCTTGGTTTTATCAACAGCTTTTGCGCTGTCATTATATTTCTTACCGTGTTTCATTATTATTTTCCTCCTTTAAGTGGTAATGCTTTCCTTTGGAAAGCTGTCCCCATTCAGGGACTTTCAGCGGATAGTTCCTCCCACCATAAGACATAAATGTCTGCCAGCAATCAGTCAACTACCTCAACGCCCATAGAACGACAAGTACCCGCGATCATGCTCATTGCGGACTCAACGCTTGCTGCGTTCAGGTCGGGCATTTTGGTCTCTGCTATCTTCTTGATC
>CAMWVF010000370.1 GCA_947177545.1 uncultured Clostridia bacterium
CTTTCGGTCTGCCCGCCAAGTGGATAAGCGAGGACAAGAAGATAATGGCGGACGTTGCGGGTTACACGCTGATAGACCCCGTTTCCGTTATGATAACCCACTGGTCGGAGATTATGAAGCGTTACGCTCATGAACTGCTTTCCAGACAGGACGTCAATACTATGGTGGAGAATGTCAAGAAAACCAACCAGATTGTTGTCGACGATTTAATACCGAAGGTAATTTCTGTCGGATATTTACAGAAAGTATTGGCGAATCTGCTCAGAGAGGGTATCCCCATACGCGATATGGAAACCATTCTCGAAACCATCGGCGACCACACCAACGCTCTGAAAGATGTGGACATCATTACCGAATACGTAAGGCAGGCGCTTAAGCGCACCATTACGCACCGTTTTGCCGAGGCAAATTCTCTGCGCGTGATAACTCTGGATACGCAGATAGAGGATATGATAGTAAGCTCTGTCAAGAAAAACGACCAAGGCTCCTATCTTGCGATGGCTCCCGACATGATACAGCATATTGTGACAGTTGCCAATAACGAAATAGATAAAATCAAGGATGTTATACCGACAGTTATAATACTGACCTCTCCTGTGGTGAGAATATACTTTAAAAAGCTCACGGATCAGTTTATTCCAAACCTGACGATACTGTCATACAGCGAGATAGATTCCACGGCACAGATACAGGCGATAGGGAATATATCTTTGAACGCGAGGTCAATGACGGGATAATCTCCCTCATATTAGCTTATATTGTATATTTTTGAAAAATTATACCGATGGTTGTCGGAATAGCGCGGCAATTGCGGATAAATTTTAAATTATGGTGTAAGCTTGGAAGCATATGGCAGGTAAAATACTGCGGTCATAAGACAAAAATACAGAAAAATCTCCCAAAAGCTATAACTGTTTGTATTTTTCGGCAGAAAATATACGGAGAGGGGCGTGCTATGGAGCAAAATGTAACAGCACAGATTGCAGAGTATCAGCAGAGCGGAAATATTGCTCTGCGCAATGAAATCGTACTGAAAAACATGGGGCTTGTCCGCGCGACCGCAATGTCCCTCAGGAATATGTACTTAAAGTACGGCGATGTTGACGATGTGGTGAACGAGGGTGTCTTGGCACTGATGGAAGCCATAGACAGCTACGACCCGACAAGAGGCGCGAAATTTGAAACTTTTGCCTCGCTTAAGATACGCGGCGCGATAATCGACTATATCCGAAAACAGGACTGGATTCCGCGGCAAATAAGAAAATTTGCCAAAACACTTGACAAAGCTTACAGTTCGTTGTATAATTTATATAACAGGACTCCTACCACGGAGGAACTGGCGGAGCATATGGGGCTGTCCGAGGAAAAGCTGATGAAATACATGGCGGAGTCCGCGTGCAGCGTTACGCTTTCCTTTGAGGAGCTTTTGTACGAGGACAATTTCAGTGAACCGTCCGATGCCGCGCCCACCGATTCGCGGATAATGCGCGAGGAGATGAACCGTATTATCGCCGAGGCGATATCGCGGCTAAAGGAAAGGGAACGGCAGGTCATAACGCTGTATTATTATAAGAATATGAAATATTCCGACATCGCAAAGGCGCTCGGCATTTCCGAGAGCCGCGTGTGTCAGATAAACGCAAAGGCTACGCTGGCTTTAAAAACGGCGCTTGAGCCTTATATGAATTAACCGGAGGATCGGAGGAACACATGAACAGAGGCTTTTACTATGCCTGCAACGGCATGATACTCAATCAGCGCAACCTGGACTGCATAGGAAACAACCTGACAAACATGAGCACCTACGGCTACAAGCGGGATACTTTGATAATGAACCGCTTTGACGAGCAGATGATACTTGTAAAACACCGCGAGGAGCTTTCGGGAACATTTGCGCACAGATATGTGGACGACTCCTATACCGATCTCGAGCAGGGCTCGCTGGAGTATACCGAGTCTCCGTTTGATGTGGCTATCCACGGTGACGTATACTTTAATATCGCGGGCTATAACGGCGATACGATGCTTACGCGCAACGGCGCGTGGGAGCTTGACGGGGAAGGCTACCTCTGCCTGTCCAACTCGGGGAGAATTCTCGGCGAAAACGGCGAGATATATCTCGGAAACAAGGATTTTGTGATCGACGTTGACGGCAGGATATATCAGGACGGGCAGCTCGTTGACAGGCTTCTGCTGTCATATATAAATCCCGACGCTACGACCGAGAAGTTCGGCGCGAATATGTTTACCGCGGTGGAAGCGGGAGATGTCCCCGAGGATTTGGCTTTTGATATAATCCAGGGTGCTCTGGAGCGTTCCAATGTAGATGTCAACTACGAGCTGACAATGCTGATGAACACGCAAAGACTTTTTGAGGCGAACAGCACGATATTCCAGCTGTGTGATTCCATGAATCAGCGTGCGGCTTCTTTGTGGAAGATAAATAATTGATGATAGAGGTACATAAATGAACATAGCATTTCATACCGGCAAGACCGCGCTTATTGCCCAGGCGCAGGCATTAAGCGTTTACGGAAACAACCTTGCCAACATCAACACCTACGGCTATCAGACACAGCGCCCCACCTT
>CAMWVF010000371.1 GCA_947177545.1 uncultured Clostridia bacterium
TCGCTGTACTTGTAAATAATTCCGTCCTCGACTTTAATCTTGTCCGCGGAAACGGGTATTGAAAAAGTACCGAATATAACCGCCGCAGCCATAATTGCCAAAATAGTTTTTTTGATGCTTTTCATAGAAAATTCCTCCAAAATAAATTTTTAATCTGTGACTTTAATAATTGCGTACACTGTAAAGCCGTCGCTGCCAACGCCGTCCGCGCCGAATGTCAGACGGTAATACCCCGCGGTAAGCTTAGTACCCATATACTCTTCGGGGGAAAAGTCCGTTTTCTCCTCGTCGTCAAAGCGGTTATCGAAAAAACCCACATTGTCAAGAGTGTACAGGCAGTCGCAGGTAACATATTCAATACCCTCGCCGAGACAGTCCACCCACTCGCCCTTCTCCCAGCGTTCAAATTTTGAGGAAGGCACCATGTCGTAGCAGCCCTTTCCCAAAAGCTTGATAGTCATGGGTATGAACGTGTCTCCCGAATGTATCGGCACGTCCGCCGTAACGGTTATTTGGGCGGACTTTTTTTCGGTAAGCGCGCCGTTTTCGTCAAAGGTGCAGACGCTTTTCCCCACAGGCATTTCGCCTGTGACATAATAGCCGTCAAGGAAGTACCTTCGGGTACCGTCCTTATACTTTGCCCAGCCCGTATACTTCCCGACCAGCGCGGAGCTGTCGTCGTAACGGTACAGAATACCGTTTTCCGTCTTTAATTTGTCGGCGGAAACGGGTACCGAAAAGGTACCGAATATCACCGCCGCCGCCATAATTGCCGAAATAGTTTTTTTAATGTTTTTCATAGAAAATTCCTCCTGTAAAAATACTTTCACATATAATACAATCCAAAACTCCGAAATTTTTCATGAATATTTAAATTCATGAAAAATTTACATTTATCCCAACACCTTTCACCAACAGACGAACGGAACTTGTTAAAAATGCACAAATTTCCCCGAAATTATTTTTATTTACAATTGCATAAATTTGTAGACTTTTTGAGGTAAATATTGTATAATATAGACATAATTCAAACCTAAAATATGAAAGGACGTTTTTAACATGAATGAAATGGAAATCAAAGAGCAAATGTGTGATGTGTGCCATAAAATGTGGCAGCTCGGCTGGGTCGCTGCAAATGACGGAAATGTCTCCGTGAAGCTGGGGGACGGCACTTTCCTTGCCACCCCGACCGGCATAAGCAAAAGCTTTATCACTCCCGAAAAAATTGTGAAGATCGACGGCGAGGGCAAGGTCTTGGAGGCTTTGGACGGCTACAGACCATCCTCGGAAATAAAAATGCATCTGCGCTGCTATGAGGAGCGTGAGGACGTTGGCGCGGTAGTTCACGCTCACCCGCCCACGGCTACGGGCTATGCCGTTGCGAACAAGGCATTGGACGGCTACACCATGATCGAAGCCGTAATTGCGGTTGGAAGTGTCCCAGTAACGCCTTACGGAACTCCGTCCACATATGAAGTACCCGAAGCTATCACACCCTATCTTAAAGAGCATGACGTTATGCTGCTGCAAAATCACGGAGCGCTGACTGTCGGCGCGGACATCATTACCGCATACTACCGCATGGAGACTTTGGAGCTTTGGGCGAAGATAAGCCTTACCGCGCATCTTCTCGGCGGTGAAAGGGAGATTTCCCGCGAAAACATAGACAGGCTCTGCAATATGCGCGAGCAGTACGGCGTTACGGGCAAGCACCCCGGGTATAAAAAGTACCCCTATGGTAATGAATAGTTGATAGTGTACAGTTGATCTTTTTATGGTGGACAGGGTCTGTGCCAATGCAGGCTCCCGCTCCGATAATGAAAGGAAATAAAAATGACAAGAAAAACCCTATCCACCGAAAGCGGCAATGTGGTTTATTACGTCTCGGACGACTGGACCGGCGGCAGGAATACCATTGTATTCCTCCACGGACTTACCGGCGACCACACCATGTTTGAGCAGCAGTTTGAATATTTCGGCGGCAAGTACAACATCATAGCTTGGGACGCTCCCGCTCACGGCGAGTCACGTCCCTTTGCGGATTTTACGTACCAAAAGGCTGCCGAGGCTCTCAAACAAATTCTGGACGAAACGGGCGTAGCCTCCGCGGTACTGGCGGGGCAGTCTATGGGCGGATTTATTTCACAGTCCTTTATAAAGCGTTACCCCGAAAGAGCGCGGGCTTTTATCGGCATTGACACAACTCCGTTCGGCGAGGGGTACTACTCAAAGTCAGACATTTTCTGGCTGAAGCGCGTCGAGCCTTTGGCGAAGCTGTACCCATTGGGCGCAATGAAAAAGGCAATGGCGAAGCAGGTCTCCGTCACGGAAAAGGGGTACAAAAATATGCTTGCAATGCTTGAACCCTACGGCAAGGAGGAGCTTTGCAGGCTTATGGGAATAGGCTACGCCGCTTTTTTGGAGGACAACTGCGATCTGAAAATACCCTGTCCCGTGCTGATAATTCTCGGCGAAAAGGACAGCACGGGCAAGGTTAAAAGCTACTGTAAGGAGTGGTCTAAGCGCACGGGGTACCCTTTGAAAATCATAAAAAACGCGGCGCATAATTCCAATGTGGATAATCCCGA
>CAMWVF010000372.1 GCA_947177545.1 uncultured Clostridia bacterium
ATACAATATTACGTACAATTTGTAAATAGCTTTCAGAAAAAAAAGTCGATAAATGTTTCGGAGCTTTTTTGTGAAATAGTATACAAAAATTGTCATTCGGGACGGCTTGAAATTGTTTTGAAATAAATTACTAAAAAAATATTAACAGAAAGGAATTTTAAAAATGAAAGGCTACAGAATAAGCATACTGCGGCACGGTATCACCGACGCAAACGAAAACGGCGTTTACATAGGCAAGACCGACCTGCCGCTTTCGCAGAACGGCAGGGAGGCTTTGCAGGAAAAATACGAGACCCACGAGTACCCCAAGGTACAGCGAGTTTACACAAGTCCTCTTGAAAGAGCCGTACAGTCGGCGGAGATTTTGTTCCCTGACCGTGAGCTTGTTATCGTGGACGACCTGCGTGAAATGGATTTCGGCGTTTTTGAGGGACTTTCCGTAGACGACCTTATCGAACTGGACAGCTACAAAAAATGGCTGAAAGGGGGGCTTGACAATCCTCCTCCAAACGGTGAGAGCCTGCGTAACATGATGCTGCGGTGCTACTCCGCCCTCAACCTTATAATTTTGGACATGATGAAGGAGGGTATAACCCACGCGGGAGTTGTGACCCATTCGGGAATTTTAATGAACATGATGTCCTGCTTCGGTTTGCCGAAAATGAAGCCTATGGAATTTGCCTGCGACCCGGGAGAGGGCTATGAGATAATAGTCAGTGCCATGATGTGGCAAAACGGCAACACCTTTGAGATCTTGGGCAAGATTCCCGATTAGATGCTTTAATTAATTGATTCGTGGTGGTGAAAATGAAAAAAACAAAGGAACTGAAAAAACACGTCCTTGAAAGACTTGTGTGCTGCTGGGGAGAAAGCTGTGCGGTGTTTTTTATAATTCTCGGGGATCTGCTTGTCATAGCCCTTGCGGTCATGCTGGCTTATGATTACCTTGTCAAATTCAGCAGCACGGACTTCCCCGTGTGGCTTGCTGCTTTGATAACAGCCCTGCTTGCGGCAGGACTGTGGCTTGCCGTTGCGCCGTTTGCCTACGGAGTAAGGTGGTACAGAATTCAACAGGTCAGAGGCAATACGGTATTTGCTCGGAGTATGTTCAGTTGCTATACTTCTTTGAAAAAATTGCTTCAGGTCCTAAAGCTCAACAGTATGCTCACCCTAAGGCGTTTCCCCTCGTTTATTCTGATTTGCGGGGCTGTTGCCGCAGAATTTTACATGGTAAATGAGGCGGGCAAGGTCGTGGGGCAGGACAGCTTTTTATACACTGCCTCCGCCGCGCTCATGCTGCTGCTTGCGGCGATAGGCTTCTGTCTTTTTTTGGTGCTGAGCCTGAAGTATGCTCCCGTGCCATATCTTTACGCCCTTGAGCCTGATTCCTCGCCAAAGGAGATAATTGCCAAAAGCAAGCGGCTTATGAAAAATAATTCCCGCTATATCGTTGAGACAATGTGTTCAATGACAGGTTGGCTTGCACCGTGTTTACTGATATTCCCTATGATATTTATTGTGCCGTACTTTCAAATGGTTTATACTGCGGCAATAAACGAAATTATCGAGCAGGACGCTGAAAAGGAGAACATTGCGGACGATGAAAGACAGTTTATTTCAAACGGGATTTAAAGTCCCCGACGAGTGGGACAGAAAGACCTGCGGGGATTTTTTAAGATACAGCGGCGTTTCAAGACGGCTGACGGCAAAGCTGAAGCGTGTTCCGGACGGCATTGTCCTTAACGGCAGTCATGTCAGGACGGTGGATATTGTTCATGCGGGAGACGTTGTTTCCATAAAAAATATTGACGACAGTCTGCTTGAACCTAACGGCGGACTGACAGTCCCCGTTGTCTATGAGAACGAGGACGTTATCGTCTTTGACAAGCCTGCGGGAATGCCCGTCCACCCCTCGCACAAGCATCGTGACGATACTCTCGGCAACTGCTTTGCGGCAATGTTTGAAGGTTTGACTTTCCGTCCGATCAACAGGTTGGACAAGGACACTTCGGGACTTTGCGCAATTGCCAAAACCGCCTACGCCGCAAACGCGCTGGCGGGAAATATTTCAAAGGTGTACGCCGCTGTGACCGAGGGAGTACCCGTACCAAAGTCTGTGGAAAATCCTCTTATAAAATGGCACGAAACGGCGGAGGGGTACAGGATAGAAGCTCCCATAGGCAGGGCGGACGGCACGGTGATAAACCGCGAGGTCAGGGAAGACGGACAGTCTGCCGTTACAAATTATACTATTAAAAAAGAAAGCGGGGACTTTGCCCTCCTGCGTATTTCTCTCGAAACGGGGCGCACCCACCAGATAAGGGTGCATTTTTCCTCTTTGGGGTACCCTTTGGCGGGGGACGACCTTTACGGCGGCAGCCTTGACCGCTGCAAAAGGCAGGCACTGCACTGCTGTGAAATGCGTTTTGTTTCTCCCTCCGGCGGAGAAGTCCTGCTGACAAGCGACCTCCCGAGCGACATGAAGCGGTTAATTATAAATAATTAATAATTATTCCGCGGAATACGGCTTGATAAGTATTGTTTGCGGAGCAAACCTCTTCGTTATTCATTAT
>CAMWVF010000373.1 GCA_947177545.1 uncultured Clostridia bacterium
CATAAAGCCCACAAACGAGCCTGCGGAGACGGAAAATTATGTGGAGGCGCGGTTGGATGTGGACGGCAAGCCTCTTATGCTGAAAAAGGTGTACGCTTCAAAGTACATCAAAACCACTGGCGAATACAAGGGCAGCGAGCTTGAATACTACATAAACGGCGTACCCAAGAAAAAGAACGAATACGAGGCGGCGATTGCCGAAATCATTGACGAGGAGCAGTTCAAGCTGCTTACCAATCCCAAGCACTTCACGGAGGTTCTGGACTGGAAAAAGCGGCGCGAGATACTTTTCTCCCTTGCTGAAACGAAGTCGGACAGCGAGCTTGCAGCGGAAAATCCCGAATTTGCGGAAATACAGTCCGATTTGGAGCATATGGGCAACGCCTCCGAACTGTTGAAAGCGGTTTCGGCACAGGTCAAGAAGAATTCCGAACGGATAAATGTTCTCCCGAAGCTTATCAATGAGAACGCCGCTAAACTGTCACAGATCACGGCTGTTTCGGAAAGCGACCTTGCCGCGAGAAACAGCTTTATAAAAGAGTCTATTGCTGTCAATAATGAAAAAATCGGCGGGTTAAAGGCTTGGAAACCTGCGGAAAGTACCGAATATACCGAGATAAAGGCAGAACTTAACGAATTGTTAAGAAATAATGACAGACACAGGTGGGAGCAGTCCGAAAATAACAAAAAGCTCCGTTCGGAATACGAAAGCAAAACGAGAGATTTACAAGCGGAGCTTGACTCGCTGAGAAAAAGCAAGACATACTATGAGCGGGATATTGAAGCTCTCAATAAAAGGCGTAATGATCTGACGGAGGAACGCAAAAAAAATTACTGCGAAAGAGTGGAAGGGCGACACGGTTTGCCCCACCTGCGGACAGGCTATGCCCGAAGAAAAGCTTGCACAAGCTAAAGCGGCGTTTGATAAGCGTACATCAGACGAGCTTGCTGAAATCAACAGAATATTTAAAGATGTCAGCGGCGATCTGACAAAAGCTATTGCCGATAACAGCACGACTTTCCAAAAGATAACCGAAATTGAAAAGGAGCTTGCGGAAATAAAGCCGCCCGTGGAAAACGGTGTGTTTGACCTTCCCGAATTTGAGGAGCGGTATAAGGCGCTTACAGACAAGTTGGAGAAGCTTTCCTCACAGACTGCGGAAAATCCAAATACAGCAGATATCGAACAGCTTACAGAGGAAAATGCCGTTCTTGAAGCAGAATTTGCGGAAAACACCCGCGTTATTGGCGAGATACGCAAAAATGCAGAACTGAACAGCCGCATTGCCGAGCTTAAAACGGAACAGGCGCATTTGCGTGATGAACAGGCTAAGCTTCAGAAGCGTCTTGACCTTGCAAACGCATTTGTACGGTATAAGACCGACACGGTGACGGACAGCATTAACGGTATGTTCCAAACCGTTAAATTCAAGCTTTTTGAGCCGAACAAGACCAATGACGGCTTGCAGGAATGCTGCGAGGCGGTGGCGTTCGGGGCGGCTCGTTACGGCGATATAAACACGGCGGGAAAGATACTTGCGGGTATTGACATCATAGGCACGCTTTCGGAGCGTTACGGCTTGTCCGTGCCGTTGTTTATCGACAATATTGACGGTCTGGACGGGGAGAGCTTTGCGGCTCTTACCGAAAGGGTCAAGGGCAAAATACAGCTTATTACGCTTCGTGTTTCCGAGGATACGGAGCTTAGAACGGAGGTATTTTAAATGGAAGAAAATAAATCAAAGGGTTTTATCACGGCGGCGAGCAATGCCGAGCAAACTATTGTAACGTCTATTATCAAGCAGCTTGAAAACAGGAATATCCACCTTGACGAGTACAGCAAGGAGTGCGCTATCAACGCTGTTTCGGCTATCAACAATATGCTGTACAAGGCGGGAATGGGTTGGAAAGACCAGCAGCTTGATCCCTCAAACTATCAAGACGTTATTAAAAAGGTTGCGGTTCAGAAGCTTAACGCCGCCGCATCAAACCGTGAGGTGTACTTTCAGTTCCGCAACACCAAGATAGGCAATGAGTGGAAAAAGATTATAGAGGTTGGAATTGAGGGGGACGGCAACGACGCTATCCTGCGAAATTTCGGTGTGGACGTTGAAAAGGTTTACCCCTATTGGGCGGTTCGTGAGGGTGATATTTTTGAGTACCCTATGTTCAATGGCATTGATGTCACGCCGCCGAAGTGGACGCCCAAGGGCGGCGTAAAAGTGGTTCGGGTGGTGTACCCTATAAAACTGAAAAGCGGCGTGATAGATTACCGTATCGCCGAGCGTGAGGACGTTGTGAGAAATCTCCACGCCCACATCATGAACAACATTATGAATGAGACATTCGGCATTTGTGCGGACAGGTTTAAAGCTACCGCCGAACAGAAATCGCAGATTGAAACTAAAAAGAACGAGCTTAAAGCAAAAATCAAGAATATGACGTTGGACGAGCTGTTAGACTTTACCGACATTCAGCCCTGGATTTCTCCCTCATGGAGCGAGCCTCACAGCAGGGAGGCTATGATACTGCGGAAAATGCGTAACAATGCCATTAAAAAATTTCCCAAG
>CAMWVF010000374.1 GCA_947177545.1 uncultured Clostridia bacterium
TTTCCTCAAAGGTTGCAATTTGGGCGCAATTGGTGTATAATATCATTAAAGTGGTGAAAAGTCACTGATTTGAGGTGAAAAGTGGTGGACTTTCCACACAGTGTGGAAAACATTGTGGAAACCGCACTTGCGGCTGTTTGAAATTTTGCACCCACAAAAACGAAAGGAGGATAAAGCATGGCGGGCTGCACGTTAATGGGCACTTATGAACATACTATGGACGCTAAAGGGCGTATGGCTTTCCCCACAAAGCTCCGTGAGCGGTTGGGCGTCAGCTTTATCGTAACTATCGGTCTTGACGGGTGTTTGTATGTATATTCGGGTGAGGAATGGGAAATCTTTACAGAGAAGCTGCAAACCCTTACAGGCAGCAAAGCCAAGGCGGCAAAAATGCTTATCATAAACGCCTGCACGGTTGAACCGGACAAGCAGGGACGTATTCTTATCCCACAAAATCTGCGGGACTATGCGGGGCTCGATCACGACGTTACGGTGCTGGGCGTTATAAACCGCGCCGAGATTTGGGACACCGCCAAATTCAAGGCGTTCAGCAGCGAAATTACCAATGATATGCTTTCCGAGGCATTGGAGGATCTTGCTTTTTAATAAATGAGGATATTTAATGGATAATGCAGTAAAATTTTCCCATGTTTCGGTGCTTCTTGCCGAAACTATAGATGGACTTAACATAAAGCCGGATGGCGTTTATATTGACGGCACCTGCGGCGGCGGTGGACACTCCCTCGAAGTGGCAAAGCGGCTGACAGGCGGCAGGCTTGTTGGCATTGACCGCGACCCAAACGCTGTTGCGGCGGCAAGTGAAAGGCTTGCGGGGTACAACGCCAAGGTTGTACACGGGAATTATTCCGATATAAAGATGATCGCAGAGGCGGAGGGTATCTCCGCGGCGGACGGCATTCTTCTTGATTTGGGGGTCTCGTCCCACCAGCTGGACACCCTTGAAAGAGGCTTTTCCTACCATGGGGACGCTCCGCTGGATATGAGAATGTCCCAAGATGGCAGGACGGCTGCCGATCTTGTAAACACACTCCCACAGGAGGAGCTTAGCAGAATAATGTTTGAGTACGGCGAGGAAAAATTCAGCAGGAGAATTGCAGAGCTGATAGTGAAACGCCGTGCGGATAAGCCCATAGAGACTACCTCCGAGCTTGCGGAAATAATCGGCGAGGCTGTCCCCGCAAAGTTTAAGCGGGACAAGAATCCATGTAAAAAGACCTTTCAGGCTTTCCGAATTGCGGTGAACTGCGAGTTTGAGCATCTGGACAAGGGTCTGGACGAGGCGTTCGGACTGCTGAAAAGCGGCGGTAGGTTATGCGTTATAACTTTCCATTCCTTGGAGGACAGGATCGTCAAGCAGCGGTTTGCGGGCTTTTGTAAGGGGTGCATATGTCCGCCGGATTTCCCGCAATGCGTGTGCGGAAGAGTACCCGAGGGCAAGCTTGTGAACAGAAAACCCATAGAAGCTCCCCCAGAGGAACTGGAGGCAAATAACAGAAGCAGAAGCGCAAAGCTAAGAATTATAGAGAAAATTTAGGACGAAGAAATGAAAGGAAAGCGGTGAGCGAATGAACAACAATAATAATCTTGCATATGACCTTACAAAATACGAGGACGTTGCTCCCGAAAAAGCTCCTAAGATACGTATTCATAGGCGAAAAGCCGAGAATACGGGCTCGGTGCCGAGTATGATAATGCTTGCGGCGGCGGTGGGAATACTGCTGGGCGCGGTGATTTACGGGAAGGTGGAGGAAGCCTCCATACACGCGGAGATAACGGCGCAGACCAAGTATGTGGAAATGCTGAACAGCGAAAATGCGAGAATGAGGTCGGAGCTGGAGGAGAAAACTACTCTTAAATCGGTTGAGACTTATGTGGAAAACGTTCTCGGTATGCAGAAGCTGGATAAGTCCCAGATAGAATATGTCAGTATTTCAAACGGCAGCGTGGTGGATATCCCCGAAAATGAGGATAATATTTTTGTCCGCATAAAGCACACTTTAAGCGACTTTTTGGAATATATCAGAGGGTGACGAAATAAAAATTAATTATGGAATATTTTGGGGACCTCTTGCGGAGCGTCCCCCGCAATGTCATATAGACCCGAAAGGAGATATAAAAATTGTCTTATCAGCCAACGAATAAAATGAGATTCAAGCTTAATCTTGTTGTACTCCCGCTGTTTCTGGCATTTACGGGCTGGATAATCGTGAGCCTTTTTAACACCTCCATAACCGATAACAACAAGTATCAGGCTCTTGCGAATGAAAATCAATTCAAAAGTACCATTGTGAAAGCAAACAGGGGCAGTATTTACGATACAAACGGCAAGATACTTGCCCAGTCGGCGACGGTTTACTCTATATGCGTAAATCCAAAAAGAATTTACGACCAGCAGCAGCGTGAACTGAAAAGCAGCGGCAATGCAGCCGAGACGGAAAGCGGCATTCCGGAGTCGCAGCGTATGATAAATGCTGCGGCGACAATTCTAAGCGAGGAATTGGGCGGGGACGTTACTTATGATTTTGCGGTGGAAAAGCTTACCACAAAC
>CAMWVF010000375.1 GCA_947177545.1 uncultured Clostridia bacterium
GACGTGACCCGCGTAATGAACATCACCGACGTGGGACACCTTACAAGCGACGGCGATACGGGGGACGACAAAATGCTCAAGGGCGCGAAGCGAGAGCATAAGTCCGTAATGGAAATTGCGGAATTTTACACAAAGGCTTTTTTTGAGGACTGCGAAAAGCTGCGTATAAAGACCCCCGACGTTGTTATGCCTGCCACCTCCTGCATTGACGAGTTTATCAAGGTTATCAGCGCGCTTATCGAAAATGGGTACGCTTATGAGGCGGGGGGCAACGTATACTTTGACATCTCCAAGCTTGAAAAATATTATGTGTTCAACGATTTCAAGGAGGAGGACTTGGCTGTGGGAGTCCGAGAGGGTGTTGAGGAGGATTCAAACAAGCGAAACAAGGCGGATTTTGCTCTGTGGTTTACAAAATCCAAATTTGACGACCAGGAGCTTAAATGGGAAAGTCCTTGGGGTGTCGGCTATCCCGGCTGGCATATCGAGTGCTCCTGCATAAGCATGAAAAATTTAGGCGAGTACCTTGACATACACTGCGGCGGTATCGACAACGCTTTCCCCCACCATACCAACGAAATTGCTCAAAGCGAGGCGTATCTCGGACATGAGTGGTGCAATTATTGGTTCCACGTCCACCACCTCAATACCGAGGGGGGGAAGATGAGTAAGTCCAAGGGCGAGTTTTTGACGGTATCTTTGCTTGAAGAAAAGGGTTATGACCCGTTGGTGTACAGGTTTTTCTGCCTCCAGTCCCACTACAGGAAATCCCTTGTTTTCAGTTGGGAAAACCTCGACAACGCAAAGCTTGCCTATGAAAAGCTTGCGGCGAAAATCGCAGGCGTACTGGACGGTTCGGGTGATATTGACGAAGCAAAGTACGCAGAATTAAAGAAAAAATTTACCGACGCTATGGATAATGATTTGAACACTGCGCTTGCGGTAACGGCGGTCTACGACGTTTTAAAGGCGGACGTGAGCAATGCGGCAAAGCTTGCTCTTATAAAGGATTTTGATACGGTTCTTTCCTTGGGACTTATCACCGCGGCGGAAAAGGCTTCCGCAAAATCGGAGGGCGAGGAGTCTCTGCCAGAAGAAGTCGCTGCTCTTGCGGAACAGAGAAAAGCCGCAAGAAAAGAGAAAAATTTCGCTCTTGCGGACGAGCTGCGGGACAAGATAACCGCCCTCGGATATGTTATCACCGAGACGAGAGAGGGTACTAAGATTACTAAAAAGTAAATTTGCGGTGCTTTCCGAATTGCAGACGGCGCATATTTGCTGCTTATAATTCGGGAGGTTTACAGGTGGCTTGAACGAAAAGATTATCCTGTGTTTTCATATTTTATGGAACTTATAGGCGCTTATGGAACTTATATCGATACAGCTTTCTTTTTTAAAGAAGCTGCAAATAAAAAAGGTGCATGGAATTAAAAGCTGAAATTTTAAAATTAAAGAAAAAAGACCCTTGGGAAGTACAGGCTTTTATTGGCAGGGAATTTGGCGTAGGTATTAAACAAAAAAATGTACCAGCAACTTTTGATACGATTCTCAATATTATTGAGCAAAAGAAATCTTATGGAGGTAAAAATATGCCGGCGAAAAAAATAAATATTGCCATAGACGGTCCCGCAGGCGCAGGGAAAAGCACCATTGCAAAGGCGGCGGCAAAGGCTTTCGGGTTTATTTATGTGGACACGGGAGCGTTGTACCGTGCTGTTGCCTACTTTATGCTTTCGCGCCATATTGATGTGAACAATGCGGATAAGGTCGCTTCGTATTTGTGCGACGTTGTCCCCGAACTGAAATATATCGACGGCGAACAGCACGTTTTTGTAAACGGCGAGGACGTGTCCGACAAAATTCGCACTCCCGAGGTCTCCATGGGGACTTCGGCGGTGTCGGCTATACCTCGTGTGCGGAACTTCCTTTTTGATTTGCAGAAAAAGATCGCCGCCGAAAACAACGTCGTTATGGACGGTCGGGACATTGGCACGGTAGTCCTGCCTAATGCAGACGTGAAAATTTATCTTACGGCGACGGCGGAGGAACGTGCAAGGCGTCGGCATAAGGAGCTTACCGAAAAGGGCGGGACTGTCAGCTTTGAAGAAGTCCTTGCGGACGTGAATAAGCGTGACTATAACGATATGCACCGTGATGTTGCCCCCCTTAGACAGGCGGAGGACGCTGCTCTTTGCGATACCACAAATGTGGACTTGCAGGGGGCGGTTGATATGCTGATAAATATTATCAACGAAAAATTGCAGGCTGAGTCTGCACCCTTATCACCCTCAACGTAATTACAGCGTGATTTTAATTTGCCGCAGCACCCTCAAAAGGGGGGGCGGCGCAGATGCAATAATTATAAATTCAGGGAGGCACGACCTATGAACGCGTTCGTCAGGTACGTCACAATGGGCGTTTACAAGCTTTTTTACAATTTTCATATTGAGGGGGCGGAAAATATCCCCCAGGACAGGGCGCTGGTCATGGCTTCAAACCACCGCAGCTACGCCGACCCCGTTATACTTACCATGCCCATGAAGCTTCCCGTTACATATATGGC
>CAMWVF010000376.1 GCA_947177545.1 uncultured Clostridia bacterium
GCGAGAGGTACTTTAAAGCAGCTTGCTGATGCGGAAGGCTACGAGACTTTCGTTATTGCGGACGACGTTGGAGGAAGATATTCAGTCCTTACGGCTGTTGGACTGCTCCCGATTGCCGCTGCGGGCTGTGATATCGACGCTCTCATGGCGGGCGCAAAACAGGCTCAGGACGAGCTTTGCGCAGATTTTGACAACAACGACTGCTACAAATATGCGGCGATAAGAAATATACTTTACAGAAAGAATAAATCCGTTGAAATGCTGGTTTCATACGACCCCAGCTTTGCTATGATGGCGGAATGGTGGAAACAGCTTTACGGCGAGAGCGAGGGCAAAGACAACAGGGGAATTTTCCCTGCTTCAGCGATTTTCTCCACGGATTTGCATTCTCTCGGTCAGTTTATTCAGGAGGGTTCAAGGGTAATGTTCGAGACTGTAGTCGACATAAAGAAGCCAAAGCAGGACTTTTTCCTTAACGATGATCCCGAAAATCTTGACGGACTTAACTTCCTTACAAATCAGAATATGTCTGTGGTAAACAGAAAGGCTTTTGAGGGAACTGTACTTGCTCACACCGAGGGCGGTGTGCCAAACGTTATTCTCGAACTTGAGGATATTTCTGAAAAAAGTCTGGGTTATATGATATACTTCTTTGAAAAGGCTTGTGCGATAAGCGGCTATATGCTTGGTGTAAACCCATTCAACCAGCCGGGCGTTGAAAGCTACAAGAAGAATATGTTTGCTCTTCTCGGCAAGCCGGGTTATGAGGATCAGAAAGCTGCTCTTGAAGCAAAGCTTGGCTGATGTGTCCCGCTAAGCGCGGTTGTAAAGTTTAGTGACTTTACAGAAAATCAAAGGTGATTATCACAGTTTCTCGCAGATGCGGGGTAATGTGTTAATGAAAATAAGCCGACAAAAGGCGGAACGGAGTGTTTTTATGGTAAAAATTATTACAGGAACTAAGGGTACGGGCAAGACTAAGGTCTTGATCGATATGATTAATAAAGCTGCAAAGGAAACATCTGGCTATGTGGTTTGCATCGACAAGAGTGAAAAGCTCAGATACGATATCCCTCATTCGGTAAGAATCGTTGATACGGACGCAAACAATATCTACTCGTTTGAGGCTTTCTACGGTCTTGTGGCAGGTCTTGTGGCGGGAAATTATGATATCAAGGAGCTTTTCGTTGACTCTATCCTTAAAGTGGGCGGAGCTGATTTCGAGGCTCTCGGAGCAATGTTCAACAAAATTGAAAAGCTTACGGGCGATGATGTTGAGGTAGTATTTACGGTTTCTGCTGATCAGGCTGACCTTCCCGAAAGCGTTTCCAAATATTCTGTTAAATAATTGCAGTTTGGGTATTGACATATTGGAAATGATATGTTATAATAATTTTTGTTATGTTTGGGGTGTACTATGGTTATCAGCTTGAAACATCTTTATGATATTGTCGGCGAAAGGGTTGAACTGGATTATTTCGTTGAGGACTCTAAGCTGAATGAGATCAAAGGTTACGGCTTTTCCCGCCCTATAACAATTAAAGGTGCAATCGTAAACCGTGCAGGAGTTGTGATGCTTAAATATTCTGCGGCGTTTATTCTGCATGCTTGTTGTGACAGATGTCTTACAGAGTTTGACCGTGATTACGGCTTTGATTTTGAACATATTCTTGTTCGCTCGCTTAACAACGGCGGAGACGACGAGGAGTATGTCATTACCGAGTCGGATAAGCTCGATATGGACGAGCTTGCGGTAACGGATTGTTTGTTGCAGCTCCCTTCAAAGCTGCTTTGCAAGGAGGATTGTCTTGGACTTTGCCCCGTTTGCGGAACAGATTTGAATCAAAATGAATGTAACTGTAATGGTTAATTAGGATAAGGAGGTGCTGATAATGGCAGTACCAAAGAGAAAGGTATCAAAAGCAAGACGTGACAAGAGACGTTCAGCTGTTTGGAAGCTGGATACTCCTGCGTTCTCAAGATGTACAAATTGTGGAGCGCTGACTGCTCCTCATAAGGTTTGCAAGAACTGCGGATTCTATAAGGGCGTTGAAGTTATTAAGAAAGACGTATAAGCTTGCCTTAACAAAAGCCGGAGGAGGAGTATATCCTTCTTCGGCTTTTTAAATTTCTTGGGAAAGTGTGGGTCTGTATGGCTGTTGAAATAAAGTCGGTTATGAAAAATTCTCCCGCTTACGGAAAGGATATAGAGGATGGGGATATGCTTGTTTCGGTAAACGGGCACGGTATTTCCGACGTTTTGGACTATATGTACTATTCGGCGGAGATAAATACTGAGCTGCTTTTGGAACGCCGCGGCGAAAGGCATACCGTGAACATCCAAAAAAGCGAGTATGATGATCTGGGTCTGGAGTTTGAGACATTTCTTATGGACAGCAAGCAAAGCTGCTGTAATAAGTGCATTTTCTGCTTTATTGACCAGATGCCGCCTAATATGCGGGAGACCCTTTATTTTAAGGACGACGACGCAAGGCTTTCCTTTTTGCAGGGGAATTATGTTACTCTTACCAATTTAAGCCAAAACGATATTGACAGAAT
>CAMWVF010000377.1 GCA_947177545.1 uncultured Clostridia bacterium
GGCGTATGGCTCTTGCGGCATTATGGGTGCTGCCTGTTTCTTTCGGCATTATTATTTTATCGTCGGGAATTATGAAAAAGAAGCAGGAAAGATCACAGGAAACAAGACTTGCCGCTGCGGAGGGAATTCAGGAGTGCCTTGAAACTGTCCGCGACCTTAAAGCCAACAACGCCGAGGCGGAATACATTAAAGGTCTTGAGGAAAAAATCAAAACCGAGGAAAAGCAGACCGTTTCTACCGAGGTAACGGCGGCAATTTTCAATGTGATCTCACGAATGATCCTGAAGCTTGGAATTGCCACAACGGTGCTTGCGGGTGGTTCGCTGCTTGTAAGCGGAGGTATTGATCTGCTGACATTTTTTGCATTTCTTATTTTGGTTTCTCGTTTGTACGACCCGCTGGTCGCGACACTTGATAATCTAATGGCGATCAACATGATAATCAACATTCAGTGCAAGCGAATGGACGAAATTTTAAGTCACCCGGAACAGGAGGGTACTCAAACCCTTGCAAACAAAGGATATGACATAAAATTTGACCATGTGGGCTTTTCATACGATAGCGGAGAAACTGTGCTGAAAGACGTTTCCTTTACCGCAAAGCAGGGCGAGGTCACGGCTCTTGTAGGACCCTCAGGCGGCGGAAAAACCACAGTTTCACGTCTTGCGGCAAGGTTCTGGGACATTGACAAGGGAAAAATAACCGTCGGCGGAATGGACGTGTCAAAAATTGACCCCGAAACGCTTATGTCGCTGTACTCAATTGTTTTTCAGGACGTTACGCTTTTTGACAATACGGTTATGGAAAATATCCGTATCGGACGAAAGGACGCTTCCGACGCAGAAGTTCTTGAAGCGGCAAGACTTGCCAATGTTTATGAATTTGCGGAAAAGCTTCCCGAAAAGTGGAATACTCTTATAGGAGAAAACGGCTGTGAGCTTTCGGGAGGAGAACGGCAGAGGATTTCCATTGCGCGGGCATTTATGAAAAATGCTCCGATAATTTTGCTTGACGAGGCGACGGCAAGCCTTGACGTTGAAAACGAAACGCTTATTCAGGAGTCACTTTCCAAGCTTATTGAAAATAAAACAGTTATGATAATCGCTCACCGTATGCGTACAGTTGCGGGGGCGGATAAGATAGTCGTTCTTGCGGACGGCAGCGTTGCCGAGGAGGGCAAGTCCAACGAACTGCTGAATAAAAACGGCTTATATTCACATATGGTAAAGCTCCAGACCGAAAGTCAGGGCTGGGTTTTATAATAAAATTTTTGAAAGGAAAATTATTATGAAGAAAAAATTTTTAAGCGCGGTTTGCATATCATTGTCGCTAATGATGTTTGCGAGCTGCAATAATACGAAAAGCACAGAAGATCAAGGGACAACAGCTTCCGTTTCGGCAACGGAGGAAGCTGACGAAACAGTCTTTGAAAATCAGGAGGAAGCAGAACAGCTGCTTCTTGATTTAAAAGGCACATACGGTAAGCTTTGGGACGTTGTTTTAGCTGATGAATACAAGCAGTTCTGGCTTGACAATTGTACAGAGTTGGTCGGTGAAGAAAATGCAGAGGGTGCATTTGAAATGCTGTCGTCTATGGTAACAGGAACATTAACGGGAGAAGAAGCAGTTGATGCTTACAAGGACGGCGGTATGGCGTATTGCTGCGATTTTCTGCAAGGAGTGTCCGAATTTACATTTGACGGAAAGGAATTTTCGGGCGTTGACGAAAATGGCAATGAGCTGTTCAGGCATACTTATCATTATATAGGTATGGAAAGCGCCCGCAGTCTGTACATTTACGAAAGCGATGACGATAATTCGGGAGAATTTACATATTTCTTTATCGCTCCCGACACAATGGAAACTACATGGCATATTGAATTCCGCTACGGCAGCGATTTAGAGGCGCTGAAATCTTATGATACAGGTAAATATGCTTACTGGCTCGCTTCGGGAATTTCTACCGACTACACTCAAAGTGACGCAGAAAATGCTATTAATTTGTTCTGCACTGAGAATCTTTCGGAAGCTGACGATACAGCAGCAGAAACAGAGTTTGACGGCGGGTTCGGAACAGAGGAATCGCCTTATGAAATTGCAAGTCTTGAAACTTTTAAAGCGTTTGCAGACAGCGTAAACAACGGTTCACAGAGCGGATATGTAGGCAAATTCATTAAGCTTACAGCCGATATTGATCTTAGCGGAACTGATTTTCAGCCTATTGGAAATATGAATGATACGGAAACAATGTCAACAATGTTTTTAGGCAGCTTTGACGGCGATAATCACACCGTTTCAAATTTCACATTTGAAACGGATAAGCAGTCTGTTGGCATTGGTATTTTCGGAATGAACTGTGGAGAGATAAAAAATTTGAATGTTGTAAATTCTGTTGTTACTGTTACGGATACGACATCTCAAGCAATAGGCGGCGTTGTAGGTTACAATATGGGCGGAACGGTTGAAAATGTCAGCCTTTCTGGTGAGTCGAAAATTACAGGAAATTGCTGCGTAGGCGGTATTATCGGCGGAAGTACGGGAACAGTAAGGAAC
>CAMWVF010000378.1 GCA_947177545.1 uncultured Clostridia bacterium
GGAAGTCGCCGTGGAGGATAAGTCCGTCCCGTGACTTTATGGTGATATGCTCCATTTCCTGGGCTAAAAGCCACTCCTTATTGGGAGCGATGACCTTTTTGTACTCTTCCCATTTTGCCATGTCCGCCATTTCGTTAAGGTCTACTCTAAGCACGTCCTGACGGGGAATTACTCTGTTGAACAGGGTAACCGCACCCACTGCGCAAACCGCTGCGCCTACTGCCGCCGTACCTGCTGCTGCGGCTACGAGGATAGATTTTTTCATACACACGCGACCTTTTTCATTTATTTCCGACCAACAGTCGAATAGTGCGCCAAAAAATCGGCAATTCTCCGCAATGCTGATTTTTTATGTGTACTTTATACTATAGCAAGCCTTAAAATATATTCATATAATTTGTAGGAGGACGGATTTCCCGTCCCGTTGCGGGGAGGAGACCCCGCCCCTGCAACAAGGCGTTATTTTGTAGGTTTGCTATAATAACCAACAAAGGTGTAGATGAAAAACAGCATAAGAGAATACCTTGGATATTTTGCCCAAAATATTTTCGGCAATACTTTTTCGACGGATTTTTTGGCGTTTCGACCACCAGTCGAATTTCTTTGTTAATTATAACACGTTTTCGACCGTTGGTCAACTTGCTTTTTAACTAAAATTTCTATTGAAATACAAAAAAAATTGTGCTATAATTATAATCAACAATTAATAATTAAGGGATAATTGTACCCATACAAAAATATGTCGGCTGAGCCGATACTAAAATTATTAATTGTTAATTATTAATTAATGCGGTGCGGAGGATTACCATAAAATGAAAAACAAATCGGATATAATACTGAATTCCGCCGAGGAGCTAATGTGCGGAATGTCCAACCCCGCAAGGGATATAACCGTTGATATGATAGCCAAAAACGCAGGTATAGGCAAAGGCAGTATTTACTACTACTTCAAAAGCAAGGAGGAAATTATCGACGCAGTTATCGAGCGTAGCTACAGCCTTGCAATAAAGGAATATTTCCACAGCACTGACAAGCAAAGCGGTACTGTTGAAAAGCTTAAAACCCTTTTCCGCTCCATGCTAACAAAGGAATTCCGCGACAGCAGCCGCAACGTTATTCTTCCCCTCCACGTTCAGGACGACCTTTTGCTCCACCATAAAATGATGATGACGGCAATAAAAACCGTCTCACCCATACTTATGGAGATACTTGCCGAGGGGCAGGCGGACGGCTCCGTCCACACCGAAGCCCCAAAGGAAAGCGCCGAAATGATAGTCGCCATGCTGACGTTCCTGCTGGATAATTCCTTTTTCCCCGCTGACAACGACAGCACTTACCGCAAGCTGCGGCTTTATGCCAACGTACTGGAGACCTGTCTGAAAACGGAAAAAGGAAGCTTTGACTTTCTCTTTCAGCCTCCCGAACAGTAAGAACCTACAAATTATATGAATATATTTTAAGAATTGCTATAAAAGAAAAATCCCGCAGCCGATATGGTGCGGGACTTTTTTATTTAACTTCTGTGTACATTTCCCCGCGCTTGGGGACAACATTTTTCATCTCAAAAAGCTTTGATACCGTCACAAATTCATACCCCTGCCTTTTCAGTTCGGGGATTATCATATCCACCGCTTTGACAGTCTTTTCGTTCCCCTCCATGTCATGGAGAAGTATCACCAGACCGTCCGCCGCCTGTGAAATAATGCGTCTAAAGCGTTCCTCCGCAGACACCTCGTCCAGCCAGTCCTCCGCGCCCGAGCCGCATATGAAAGTCAGGTCGATGACCTCATGCATTTTCTCATTTACAGCAATATAAGGCGGACGGAAAAATCGGGGACGTACACCGATCGCCTCTTCGATTTTATCCGAGGTAAAATCAATTTCCGCCCTTATCTCATCGGGGGACATTCCCGTCATATCCAAATGTGTTCGAGAATGGTTATTTATCTCACAGCCAAGGCTTGCGGCACGTATCATGACCGAACGGCTTTCGGGAGTAATGTTGTTCCCGCAAACAAAAAAGCTCGCGGGAACGCCGTGCTTTTGGATAATATCCAGCACCTGCGGCGTAGTGACCGTATTGGGACCGTCGTCAAAGGTCAGCGCAATAATTTTTTCGGTACTCATTATATCATTCCTCGATATATACACGCTTCATTTTCTGCTCCTCAACAGGTCTGTCGCCAAAGCTTGTTTTTGTTTCGGCTATCTCGTCAACAGCCTCCATGCCCTCAACTACCTTGCCGAATGCGGCGTATTCGCCGTCAAGGTGTGGAGCGTCCTGATGCATGATAAAGAATTGTGAACCTGCGCTGTCCTTCATCATGGAGCGAGCCATTGAAATAACTCCTCTGGTGTGCTTCAAATCATTTTTTATACCGTTTGAAGCAAATTCGCCCTTGATGGAATGTCCCGGACCGCCCATGCCTGTACCGTCGGGACAGCCGCCCTGTATCATAAATCCGGAGATAACTCGATGGAAGATAAGTCCGTCATAAAAGCCTTCCTTAACAAGCTTTTCAAAGTTTTCCACAGTTATGGGAGCGATATCT
>CAMWVF010000379.1 GCA_947177545.1 uncultured Clostridia bacterium
CTATAAAACAGTTGAATAATTATTAAACTTTGCTGTTGTGGAAAATCCTCATGACCTGCAAACGCTCTGAATTTTTTTATTTGTCAGTTCGTTAGACTCTATCATTTTTGGAATAAGGTTTTTTCTGTTACTATGGCTGCCTTTGTGTATTTCTTTATACTTTACCGTAGCATATACCTTTCGGCAGGTGTGGGAGGTACCGTTTTGAATAACAATGCTTTATAATGAAAAGATTTTAATGTTTATTGACAAATCAGCAAATATAGCATATCATATAACAGTGACATATAACACTGTTATAAACGGAGATGAATAAATGAGCGAAGCAGAACAGACAACACTACACTCAATTCTTTCAGCCGCTATGCAGGAATTTCTTGAAAAAGGTTTCAAATCAGCTTCTTTGCGAAACATAGTCAAAACGGCAGGTGTAACAACGGGAGCTTTCTACGGTTACTATGATAGCAAGGAGGATTTATTTGAAGCATTGGTAGGCGAACATTACAACTTTTTTTTAAGCCGTTTTTGTAGAGCGCAGAAAGAATTTGCTGAATTACCACCGGAGGAACAACCGAACAATCTTACTACTACTTCCGGTGCATACCTTTATGAAATGCTTTTATATGCCTATGAACACTTGAATGAATTTAAACTCATTCTTTGCCGCTCAGAGGGAACACGCTTTGCAAAACTGATAGATGAAATGGTTGAAATAGAAACTAAAGGTACGCATGACTATTTAACGGTTCTTAATAAATTAGGCAGACCTGCGCCGCCCATTGATGAACGGTTAGAGCATATCTTGATTACAGGAATGTTTAATACTTTTTTTGAACTAATCATACATGAAATGCCGCTTGAAGAAGCAAAGCATTATCTGAAAGAAATGAGAGCATTTTATACCGCCGGGTGGCTGAAAATTATGGGGCAATAAAAACGAATAAATTCGTTAGGGCAATCTGCCCTATATTTTTTACACAATGGTTAGTCAATGCTAACTTTATAAAGGTACTACTAAACGAAATGAGGATATTCGAGGTCAAACATTCTGTCCTCATATCATAAAAAATTTTTCAAGGAGGTTTTTTTATGAAAAAACAGTCAAATCTATCAAGATTGATGGGCTATGCTGGAGCGCATAAGATTTTAACCTATCTATCTTGGGTACTGTCCGTAATGAGTGCGCTGTTAGCTCTAGTGCCTTTTTGGTACATATGGCGTATCATTCACGACATACTGGAGGCTTCCCCAGACTTCGTGGAAGCGGGGAATGTTACAAGCTGCGGTTGGTCTGCGGTATTGTTTGCGGTTATCTCTATTGTAGTCTATATAGCCGCTTTGATGTGCTCGCACATAAGCGCGTTCCGGGTTGCCGCAAATATCCGAAAAGAACTTATGCGTCATATTACAGCGTTGCCGCTTGGAGTAACGGAAAAATATGGAAGTGGAAAGCTGCGGAGAATAGTAAATAGTTCCAGTGCCGCTACGGAAACCTTTCTTGCACATAGGCTCCCCGACAAAGCAGGTGCGATTGCCACCCCCATAGGGTTGCTTTTCCTGCTGCTTGCCTTTGACTGGCGGTTAGGGCTTTTAAGTCTTGTTCCCGTTTTGCTTGGTTTTCTGATCATGATGAAAATGACGGGAAAAGATATGGAAAAGCGAATGGAGCAATATCAAAATGCGCTTGCTGATATGTCAAATGAAGCCGTTGAATATGTACGGGGCGTACCCGTAGTAAAGACTTTCGGACAGACAATCTTTTCTTTCAAACGCTTCAAAGACGCGATAGACAATTACGAAACATGGGTAATAGCATACACAAAAGGGCTGCGTCTTCCTATGATGTTCTATACAACGGCGATCAACGGCGTATTCGCGTTTTTGATTGCCGGGGGTATTCTTTTTACAAGGGGCGGCGTAACAAATGAACTGCTGCTGAACCTTATCTTCTATATTGTGATTACGCCTGTCATTGGTACAACACTCACAAAGATTATGTTTATGAGTGAGGATGCAATGATTGTAGGGGACGCAATTAACAGGATTGATGAAGTGTTGAACGAAAAGCCATTGTCTGAAAGCAAAGTGAATAATATTCCTAAAGATAATGGGATTACATTAGAACACGTTAGTTACGCTTATGACAAGAGAAGTGATTCTGCGAATCCCATCTCCGAGAAAAACGCGCTCAATGATGTATCACTAAGGGTAAAGCCGGGGCAGACAGTAGCATTAGTAGGAGCGTCCGGCGGCGGCAAGACAACGCTTGCAAATATTGTTACAAGATCTTTTGACCCGGAGGAGGGGCGCATACTGATAGGCAATATCGACATACGCGACATTCCGAAAGAAACATTGATGAATAAGGTATCTTTTGTATTTCAGAACAGTCATCTTATCAAAGCGTCCATATTGGAAAATGTGCGTATGGCAAAGCCTAATGCCTCGCGCGAAGAAATCGCCCATGCTCTGGAAGCTGCACAATGTCTGGATATTATCGAAAAATTACCGAATGGCATAGATACGGTTGTCGGTGGGGGAGGCGTGTAC
>CAMWVF010000380.1 GCA_947177545.1 uncultured Clostridia bacterium
ATTGATCCCTCCCTATATTTTGAGGACGGCAGGACTTTCTTTATCAGCAACGGCGCGGACGATGACGGCACGGCAGGTGTAGTCCAGTGCGAGATAAATATTGAAACGGGAGAAAAGCTTTCCCGCAGCAAAACTATATGGAAAGGTTCCGGGGGACGTTATCTTGAAAGTCCTCATATGTACAAAATCAACGGCGGCTACTATCTTATGGCTGCCGAGGGCGGCACGGAGTACGGTCACATGATAACCTACGCCCGCGGGGACTCCGTTTGGGGCGAGTTCAATGGGTACGCACAAAACCCAGTGCTTACCAACAGAAATAAAGCTCCCTACATAATTCAGGGTATCGGTCACGGAGACCTTATTCAAGACCAAAACGGCGATTGGCACATTCTTTGTCTCGGTTTCCGTCAGATAGGAATATGGCAGCCTTTCCACAATTTGGGCAGGGAGGTTTTCCTTGTCCCCGTGACCTTTGACGAAGACGGCTGGTTCACCGCGGGATATGACGGCACTTGTGACGAAAGCTACGAAATAAAGGGGGACTTTGAACAAGTCCTCAAAACTGAATACACCTTTGAAAACACCGCTTGGGATATAGACTGGTGCAAGCTCCGAAAGCCTATTGACGGCAACTATGAGCTTTCGGAAGACAAGGCAATTCTGTACGGTACGGATATTACCCTTGACGATACGGATTCCCCGACGTTTATCGCAATGCGGCAAAGAGACTTTTGTTTTGAAATGTCCTGCAATGTTTCGGTGGACGACCGTGCTGAGGGCGGCGTGACGGTCTATATGTCCGAACGTGCGCACTATGATATTGCTGTGAGAAATGGTGAGGACGGATATGAAGCCGTCCTGAAGATTAATATCGGCTGCGTGAAGCACATACAATGCATACTGCCTATAAGTTCGCCAAATGCAGAAATTATTGTCCGCGGTGAGAATTATTCCTACAAATTTTTTGTTCGCAAGGACGGTGAGGACAGCGAAAATTACTTGGGCTGCGGCGACACAAAGTACCTTTCCAGCGAGGTGGACGAAGGCTTCACGGGGGTAATGCTGGGTATCTACTCTGTCCACGGCAGGGCGGAATTTACCGATTATAAATGCATATATAAATAAAAAGCAGGAGCGTTTTGCTCCTGCTTTGCTTTTTCAGTAATTCAACCCGTACCAAAAATCATCGCCCGTATTACTGTCGGACATTGTATACCAATCGGTACTGCTTGTTTCAGCCCACGGGTCTGTGGTCTCCACGTCTGTCGGAAGTTGAGTCTCTGCGGGAGGATATTCCTCTACCGGAGTTTCGGGGACAGGCTCCGCAGTACTGCCCGTATTCGTCCACACTGCGCTGCCGTCGCCGTAGCAGGAATAACTTACCCTTGAAAAATAACGCTTTATTCCCTGTACTATTGCCGCTGCAAACCGCTGCTGCGACGAGGAATTCGCCAAAGCCATAGCCTCGGTGTAGTTGGTAACAAACGCCGTTTCCACAAGCACCGACGGGAAATCCTGCTGCAAGGTCACCCAGAAATAATTGTACTTGGAGCCCCTGTCGCAGCCGCTTGAAGAGCCGTGGAGTTCGGAAAGATATCCGCCTATCTCGGAGGCAATGTAGCTTGCCAGCGGCTGGGAGAACGGCGTAAAGTAGTGCGCCTCCGAGCCGTGAGCGTTTTCAGCACTTGCGGAATTGCAGTGTATAGCAATAAACATATCGGGACTGTACTGCCGCGCCACGTCGGAACGGGTCTCGGTCTCGTAGGTCTCGCTTTCGGTTTTCAGGCGGACTGCGTTTGCGCCCTCGTCCTTTAACATCTGCTCAACATATTTTGAAATAGCCTCGGTAGCGGTCTGCTCTTTAATGTGTCCCACCGCTCCGGGGTCAAACGCCGACCTGCCCGTGTAGCCGTGTCCGGGGTCAATTACGATAGTCGCGCCGTTTATGCTGTTTCGGTAGCCGTTGAAGCGCAGCTCAAGGTTGCCGTTTCCGTCATATGTAGCAGTTATGCCGTTGTAAATTCCAGACTGCCTCAAGGTAAGGGTAAGCTTTGTTTTGGTAAGCTCCCCCGATTTTGCGGTACTCCATGTTCCTGTGGTAAACATTGCGCTTTCGGGGAAAGAAATATCCCCCGCCGAAATGCTTGTTATATAATCAAATGTAACGGTAACTGTGCTTGAATTAAATGAGGACACCGCGTAATATCCGTTGTCGCTGCCCGTGTAGGAAAGATTTCCGTAGGTTATGTCAAATGGAACTTTTACCGCCGTCTTGAATTTTATCACCGTGTCCGTACCGTCCTTGCCGGCCTCCGCAACGGAAATAGGATTACTGCCCAGCGGCTGATTTTCAAGGACAGTTACAGCGTTTGTGCGTATGCGCTTTCCCGAATTTGTCAGATAGTAATCAATTCCGCTGTAGGTTACAGTCTTGGTGATGTAGTCCAAAGTACCCGCAGGCAGCCTCGTGCAGTCGGGCGTGGGGCTTGTGCCTGTGGACTTGTAGCTGTATGTCATGGTGTTGTCGCTGTTCACTCTTAAAAG
>CAMWVF010000381.1 GCA_947177545.1 uncultured Clostridia bacterium
ACCCACATCCTGCAAGGTCTGGAGCTTCCGCGCCAGCTTCGGAATGTTGGAGAAAAATTCCACACCCTCCGCAACAGTCATTTCAAGCACGTCGTAAATGGTCTTGCCCTTGTAATGAATGTCAAGAGTCTCTCTGTTGTACCGTTTGCCCTTGCATACCTCGCAGGGGACGTACACATCGGGGAGAAAGTGCATTTCGATTTTAAGTATGCCGTCTCCCTCGCAGGCTTCGCAGCGTCCGCCCTTGACATTAAAGGAAAATCTTCCGCTTGTGTAGCCTTTCATTTTCGCCTCGTTTGTGCTTGCGAAAAGCTCACGAATGTCGGTAAAAAGCCCCGTGTACGTTGCAGGGTTTGAGCGTGGCGTCCTGCCGATAGGAGACTGGTCTATTGCAATAACCTTGTCAAGATTTTCAATTCCCTCCATGCGCTCAAACTTTCCGGGACGAATTTTCGCACGGTTAAGCTTGCCCGCAAGATTTTTGTAAATTATCTCGTTGACGAGAGAAGATTTACCGCTTCCCGAAACTCCCGTAACGCAGGTGAACGTGCCGAGAGGTATGGAAACGTCAATGTTTTTCAGATTATGCTCCGCCGCCCCGATTATATCGAGAGTGAGACCGTTGCCCTCACGCCTTTTTTCAGGCAGAGGAATAGTTCGTTTTCCGCTTAAATATTGCCCCGTTATGGAACGTTCGCAGGCTTTTATGTCCTCCACCGTGCCCGCGCAAACTACTTCGCCGCCGTTTATTCCCGCATATGGACCAATGTCCACAATGTAGTCAGCAGCGTACATAGTGTCCTCGTCATGCTCAACAACTATAAGAGTGTTGCCCAAATCGCGTAGCCGTTTCAGGGTCGCAATAAGCTTGTCATTGTCACGCTGGTGCAAGCCGATGGACGGTTCGTCCAATATATAAAGTACGCCCATAAGTGACGAGCCTATTTGCGTGGCAAGACGGATACGCTGGCTCTCGCCGCCGCTAAGCGTACCTGAGGAACGTGACAATGTCAGGTACTCCAAACCAACGCTCTGCAAAAATCCAAGCCTTGACTTTATCTCCTTTACAATTTGTCCGCTTATCATTTTTTCACGCTCGGTAAGTTCCAGACCGTCAATAAACGCCATGCAGTCATTTACCGAAAGCATACAAAGCTCGGAAATATTCTTTTTTCCCACCGTCACCGCAAGGCTTTCCTTTTTCAGTCTGTGCCCGTGACAGTCGGGGCAGGGACTTTCCGTCATGCACTCCTCTATCTCACCCTTGCTGTATTCCGAATTTGTGTCGCGGTAACGTCTCTCCATGTTGGGAATAATTCCCTCAAACGGCTGATAGTAGACTCCGCCGCCGTACTCTGTGGCACGGTGCAGCTTAAGCTTTACACCGTTTGAGCCGTACATAATAACGTCAATCACTTCCTGCGGCAAGTCCTTTACAGGTGTGTCGAGAGAGACACCGTAATATTGAGCAATGCCCTTGAAGTACATCATTGATATGGAGTTCTCGTCCGTGGTAGCCCAGCCGATAGCCTTTATAGCGCCCTGCCGTATGGAAAGGTCTTTGTTGGGTATTATCAGGTCGGGGTCAATCTTGCGGAACACCCCGAGACCGGTACACTTCTCGCAGGCTCCGAAAGGATTGTTAAACGAAAACATTCTCGGCGCAAGCTCCTCGATGGAGACCCCGTGTTCCGGACAAGCGTAATTCTGCGAAAAAAGTATCTCCTCGCCGTCGATAACGTCCGCAATAACAAGTCCACCCGAGATAGCCGAAATCGTCTCCACGCTGTCCGCAAGACGGGCTTCAATGCCCTCCTTGATAACAAGACGGTCAATGACGATTTCAATGCTGTGCTTCTTATTTTTCTCCAGCTTTATCTCTTCGGAAAGGTCATAAATAATACCGTCCGCACGAATACGAACGTATCCTGCCTTTCGGGCACGTTCTATTTCTTTTACGTGCTCTCCCTTGCGCCCGCGTATAATTGGAGCAAGAAGCTGAATTTTCGTACCCTCCGGCATAGCCATAATGCGGTCAACTATCTGGTCAACAGTCTGCTGCTTTATCTCCCGTCCGCAGACAGGGCAGTGAGGTATGCCAATCCTCGCGTATAAAAGACGGAGGTAATCGTAAATTTCAGTAACAGTTCCCACCGTTGAGCGTGGGTTTTTGGACGTGGTCTTCTGGTCGATTGAAATAGCAGGGGAAAGCCCCTCAATGCTGTCCACGTCAGGTTTTTCCATTTGACCGAGGAACATTCTCGCATATGACGAAAGGCTCTCCACATATCGTCTCTGACCGTCCGCGTAGATAGTGTCGAACGCCAGCGAGGATTTTCCCGATCCAGACAGCCCCGTCATAACCACAAGCTTGTCGCGGGGTATCTCAATGTCAATGTTTTTCAGATTGTGTTCTCTTGCACCCTTGATAACGATTTTATCAATAGCCATTTTTGTACTTCCTTTCCTTTTAGAGAATAGAAATTAGATTTTTTGTTTACGGTTCTACCTGCTCAAAATATTTATATTCAATATCTGTTTTTATT
>CAMWVF010000382.1 GCA_947177545.1 uncultured Clostridia bacterium
CGTTTCAACAGCGGCTATATCCCTGCCGTAAAAATAATACGCGTTTTTGAACTGACGGTTCTTTATTGCGGTTTTCAAGTCGTTTTCCGTTACAGCAGCCACTGCTTTCATTCCTTTCTTTATAACGTTTCAGAAGTTACTTCGCCGTTTCCTTTTACTGTTATTTTCACGTTTTCACCTATATGGACGGTTCTGTCAATTACCGCCACAGCCTCGCCCTTTTCGCTCATTACAGCGATAATTTTACAATCAGGGTCGATATCGGGAGAATTTCCGTCATACCGCACAGCAGCGGCATATTCACCGGTAAAATCGTACTCCGAGGCATCGGTGTAAAAAATTATGTCATTATCCCTGCATTTAACTTTTATTACGCTTTCATTGTAAAAATATAATGTACAGCCCGCTGTGTCAAAATATTGACTGTCCTCATAAAAGCAGCAATCGCCCACGGCGAGGGACTTGTCTCGCTCCGGGAGCATTACCGCTGACAGGTCAAAAAGCTCCAAATCGTTTAAATATACGGGCAAGGACGCATTTGCTCCTGAATTCAATATCAGAGAGTCGATTTTGTAAATGCCGCTTCTGTTAAGATATTTCACCGCCGAGGAAGCCGCTCCTCCGCCGTCGAAATCTATGATTGCCGCGGAATTTCCGTTATGTACAACTACGGCAGTGCTGCTGCCATCCCTGAAAACCGCTGTAGAAATGTCGGTTGACGTTATTCTGTATAGGTTTACAGAAAGTACTGCAAATACAACAATTGCCAAAGAAGCAAAAGCCGTTACAGCAGACTTTTTGGTCACAATGAACAATACTGCCACCAAAATCACAGAAAATGCGGCGGAAAGCTTTATAAAATCGCTGCCCAGCGGAATGTACGAAAAATGCAGTCTGCCGATAAATTTCGACACGGCAAGAACGATTTCGCACAATATTTCGCAGATCTTCAGCACAGGCGCGGCTATGAACGGTACGCCGCCTGTCAGAGCTACGATTATCCCGCCCACAAGTATCAGCATACAAAGCGGCATGAGCAGCAGATTTGACATCGGGGACGCTATAGACACCTCGTCGAAAAACAGTATAGTTATGGGGAAAATCATCACTGTTACGCAGACAGAGGTTATTACGGATTTTATAAATGTCCCCAACTCGTACTTCTGCTCTATGGCTTTTATAACCTCGGGAGCGGCTACGCCTATTGCGAAAACGCCTCCCACCGATAGCAGAAAGGACGCGTCCCGAACGGCAAATGGAGTGGCTATTGTAAGGATTATTACAGATATTCCCAAAGAGTTGAACACGTCCGCACGACGCCTGAAAAGACTTGCGCCGTAGACAATTATTGTCATTATCGCAGCTCTTATCACCGAATTGGAAAATCCCGCCATTGCCGCAAAACAGAATATGGGTACCAATAAAAATCCGAAGCGGAAATATTTGTTAATTGGCAGGCGGGATATAAAAAGCCAGAAAAAGGAACATACAACCGAGAGATGTACTCCCGAAACCGCCATAAGATGACCTATTCCCGCACGGTAAAGCAACGTTTTCTGGGTACTTTCAAGCTCTGATTTGTCGCCGAAAATCATTGCCTCCATAACGGCTTTGCCGTCGGTATCCATTTCATTGCCGATAACGTCAATTATTTTGTCGCGGTAATTGTACAGCGCGCGCTTGGCTGAAAAGCTTTCACGGGGTACATAGTCAAAGCCGCTGACTCTGTTTATACGCAGATACATACCCTTGGCTTTATAATAGTCCTCGGCGGGAAAGGTGTAGCTGTTTTTCAGCTTTGAAGCAATTCCTGTGACCGTTACGCTGTCCCCTATCTCGGCGTAGGTGCTGTCTGTAAAGAAGCTTACCTCAGCGGTAACGTCCCCGTTTATCACACCTTTTACAGTGTATGCGGTCTTGTCCCCGCCATACTCGGTGTAATCGGTTATTACTCCTTTGACCTCAACTTGGCAGCCATCGTACTTGACTATATTTCGGTAGACAAAGCAGTCGTACAGACCGTACAAAAGAATTGCCGCCGCTGCGCTTATCATGCATACGGAAGGTTTTATGGACTTCCTGCCGAACAAGATCAATGAGGTCACGGCAACCACAACCACCGAAGCAGCAGCAAGGATATTTGCTCCGATATTTAAAAATGATGCGAAAAACAGACCTATCAGATAGGACGAGCCTATATAAGCCATTTTCCGCACCATTTTAATTCAGCCCTTTCCTATCAGAAGCAAGAAAGCAATTTCACGCATTTACTATAATAAGAACTTACTTCTATCAGCCCATTGTAACGTCAAGCTTTCTGCCGCCCAGAATATGGAAGTGAAGGTGCTTAACGCTCTGACAGCCGTTTTCACCGCAGTTTGTGACAATTCTGAAACCGTCCTCCGCAATGCCCTGCTCCTTGGCAATTTTTGCGGCAGCCTCAAAAATTTTTGAAACTACTGCGGAATTTTCCCCATTTATCTCGTCCGCGCCCGAAATATGATTTTTCGGCACGACCAGAATATGCACAGGGGCAAGGG
>CAMWVF010000383.1 GCA_947177545.1 uncultured Clostridia bacterium
CAGTAATCACCGTTTCGTCAAATTTGAGATTTTGGTGAATTTCCTCTCTGCCCTCCGTCGTATACTTGCATATCTTTTTCTTCTTGTACATCGGGTTCTTTGTCTGTACATATCCGATTGGACACAAGGCTTCGCCGTTTATAAACCTTACCGTCTGGCTCGCCCCATATCTTTGGGCTATATATTTTCGGCGTATTGTGCCATGCTTTTCGAGCCGCCACTTTAACCGATTATATAAAACAGCGTTCAGCCTAAACTGAATAGACTTGCAGTCGATGTTTACAAACGTTGCGTATTGATAGTAATTATGTATGCCGATAACCATTGAGTTATATCGCAATATCTGCTCTACCCCGTCAACGGCATTCTTACAATGCTCAATAGCTTTGATTTGTTCCTTCAGCTTTTCGGTTTCACGCTTGACCGCCTTGTTGGACATATGCGACCTTACAACAAATTTCTCTCCCTTCCGAACCGCTTTTAGTTTAAACCCTAAAAATTCAGAGTAGTACCTTTTGAGATTAACAACCTTGGATTTTTCCTCGCTGATTTCCAACGATAATCTGTCTTTCAGCCATTGCTTTACAGCAATGAAAACCTTATCCGCGTCACTCCGTTTCCGACAGAAAATTTTAAAATCGTCCGCATATCTTACGATATACATTTCCTTTAATCTGCTTTTCCTAAGCGCACTATATGCATTTCCCTTATTTGCCGTACCGTTTGACGCAAAAGATAGTTTGTATTCGTTATGCGTCGGCATATTTTCCCATTGACTGCTTATCCACCAATCCAACTCATTTAGCACGATATTCGCCAACAGCGGCGATAGGATACCTCCTTGCGGTGTTCCTTTTGTCGGATATTGTGTGTTGCCGTCCGGCATTATTATGGGTGCTTTCAGCATTTCCTTGATTATGCAGATTAGCTGTTTATCTCTTATTCCCAAAGCCCACATCTGACGCATCAGCTTTGAATGATTAACGTTATCGAAAAATCCTTTGATGTCAACGTCCACAACAAAATACAAGTTCTGCTGTTGTATCATTTTATAGCATTGTGCCAATGCATGTTCTGCTGACCTATTCGGTCTGAAACCGTTGCTGCGCTCATGAAATTTTGCCTCGCATATCGGTTCTAAAACTTGTAAAATGCATTGCTGCACCAGTCGGTCAACAATAGTCGGTATTCCCAGAGGTCTGGTCTTACCGTTCGGTTTTGGGATTTCCACCCGTTTCACGGGTTTGGGCTTGTAATATCTGAATTTTCTCTGAATTATCTCAACTAATTTGTCAGCGGAGATTTTCTCAATATCCTTGATATTCAGTCTATCAATTCCGCCTGTGTGACTGCCCGAATTGCGTTTGATATTTCTGTACGCAAGCCTTATATTTTCCTCCGAGGATATAATTTCCATAAGGTTAGTGAAAACATCGCCCTGTTTGCTTTTGGTGTATAATTTATCAAAGCAATCCTGCAAGTCATAATATTCCGAATGTCTTAGTTTTTTCTTCTTCGTCATAGGCAACTCCCCCTTTCGGGATTGTTTTTCTTAGTCATACTCGAAGCTATGAGCTTTAATACCTATGATTACTTTTGTAATACTGACTTGTGGCTGTCCCTCCGTTTCCCATTACAGGAAACATCAACGGTAATGCCACTACTTTGCCCACAATTAGATTGGCTTATTGTTCTTCGTCCAAACCGCATTTCTGCGTATTGTAGGCTGCCACGTTCCGATAATTTTATCTGTACATACATACTTAGGTGTCCGCTATGACCCTGACAGCTTGATAGCGCCTTTAACGCTATAAAGAATTTCATAATCCCAAATTTTACTTTTCTCCACTGTCGTCAATTTCTTGACAGGATATATTTCTATACCTCACTCCTATAGAGCCGTACATTCGCAGATTTGTCAGACATTTAAGCCGTTCTCACCATATATGCTTTATAGACCCCCGACCTATAGGATACACCATTCACCTCTGAACAGCTTTCGTTTTGCTTTCACAAATTACGGTATCTCTCAGTCGACTTCACCGAGCTTTTGACACAATCGGTTTCCCGACAATGCCAATCGGAGTATTAGGGAAAGCGTTTCAGGGCGTTACTCCCTCATTCCACTTCTCAAATTATCAGTTCTCCTAATCGGATAACTATTACGTTATCTTTTTAGTGCCTAATATTTTCAATTAGGAACGTGTCTCACTAGGGTGAAGTTCGTTTTGTAAAGCCAAAGCTACGAAATCCCCCATTGTCATTTCGTGCGCTTCAAGGTACCGACGAACCTCCGCGTGAAGCTCCGCGTCGACCTTGACAGTAAGACCTTTCTTTTCATTGGTTGACATTTTCATCATTCCTTTTCATAAATTTTCTGAAAGCGGATTCCGCGATTTCTTCAACTGCGGAACCCGTTTCTGCAGCTTCATTCAGAAGCATTTCATAAAGCCATGCTGGGATTTCAATTTCCAATATCAAGCTCCTTCCTGATTTCAAAGCCGCCCTTGAACCGTATCGTAATGATGTCCTTGCTC
>CAMWVF010000384.1 GCA_947177545.1 uncultured Clostridia bacterium
ACTAAAAGGTCCCGGTGAAAATTACATGGACAGAGAAAACGCCGTCAAGCTTCTCGGCGGGGAGATTTCGTGCGTAACGGAATATTTTCTTCCCGACGGAGACGGCAGGGTGCTTATATGCGTCCGCAAAATTAAGGAGACCCCGCCCAAGTATCCCAGAAACAGCGGACAAATTTCCAAAAAGCCGCTCTAAAAAACAAAAACCTCACCTATAGGCTTAGTGCGATTTGTGTTTTTAGAAAGGATGTGTATCACTACGCAAGCGGCAGGAGATACCTTCTGCACCCCATAAAATTACAAAATGAATGAAAAAAGGACTGCCGCATAAAAACGGCAGTCCTTAAAATTTTAGTGTTTATTTTTTGCAAAACGCTTTGCAATTATGATAGATGAAAATCCTAAAGCGGCAATTATAACTGCCATCGCATAAATCGGAGCTTGTGAATTATCAGCTGCTTCATATATTCCAGCGGCAGAAGACACATCTTCATATTCAGCAGATGTGTCGCTTAGAACTATTGCCCAGTCCGAAGCGTGAGTAAATACAAGATTTGCCTTGCCGTTTACGATCACGTCGCTGTCTACAAATTCAAGCTTTTTTGTTTTGGTATTGTAGTAATACAGGTTTGCGATTTTTTTGCTGTTATTATCGCCCAATTCTATAGATAGTGTTGCCGAACAGCCAAAATCGCCGTTATGTCCAAGTACTAACTGAACAGTATCCTCTGTATCTGCTACTTTATCCATAACGTCTTTGGGAATAACATTTTTCTTTTTTGTTACACTAAAGTCCAATGATTGAGGGTCTGTAACATCTTTTCCATTGACAGTCCAAGTTATGCCGTCACCCATATCAAGAACTATATCAATATTTTTGCCCATAATTGCATTCATTACGTTTTTGGGAACAGTTGATGAATTTCCCATATCAACATTTATTTTTGAATTTTCATCTGCGCTGTTTATCGCCTTAACAACATTTCCCCAACCTTTTTTAACATCAACGTTGGTTTCGGTCTCATTTTTTTCGGACTGTGACGGCTCAGAGGATTCCGACGGCTGAGACGGAGTGGACGGATTTGACGGCTGTGAGGGTTGAGACGGTCCGCTTGGGTTGCTGCCGCCTCCAAGCTTTGCAATGACCTCGGTTTTGATCGCTCCGCAACTTGTGCAGGTATATGTCTTTTCGCCCTCGGACTGCTCGGTAGGTTCAATTGTAACTACACCGTCGTCATAGCTGTGCTCCACAGGAGTATATGTTAAATTAAATGTTGCCGTATGATTATTTCCGCAGTCATAATCATAAGTTATATTATCGGTACTGCTAATTTCCGTGAGTTTGTCATCTATCAATGTTGCACCCTGCCAATTTGAGGCTTTAGTAACATCAAAACTGGCAGGCAGATTTTTAAGTTCATATTCCCCGCACGTTTCGCCTATATTATAAGAGTTTCCGTTACATATAAAACTTTCCGTCCAAGTTGAAAGTGATGAATTACTTACATCAAGCGATGTAAGTTGATTATTATTGCACTCCAAATATCCAAGGTTAGTGTTATTGCTTACATCAAGCGATGTAAGTTTATTACCAGTGCAATACAAAATATTAAGCGCGGTGTTATTGCTTACATCGAGCGACGTAAGTTGATTACCATTGCAATACAAACCAAAAAGTGCAGTATTATTGCTTACATCAAGCGATGTAAATTGATTATTATGGCACTCCAAATATCTAATAGCAACGTTATTGCTCACATCAAGCGATGTAAGCTGATTATCACTGCAATGCAACTGTGTAAGAGCGGTATTATTACTTACATCAAGCGATGTTAATTGATTTTCACCGCAACCCAAGAGTGTAAGCGCAGTATTATTACTTACATCAAGCGATGTTAATTGATTTTCACCGCAACTCAAGAATGTAAGCGCGGTATTATTACTTACATCAAGTGATGTAAGTTGATTATCATAGCATGCCAAACTTTTAAGCGCAATATTATTGTTTACATCAAGCGATGTAAGTTGATTACCACTGCAAGTTAAATCTGTAAGCTCCGTAAAATATTCAATGCCTTTAAGGCTTTTAATATTACTATAATCACTATAACCATAGAGACCATTCAAAGCAGGATCTATTTTAATTTCTCTAATTTGACTGATTTCGCTATCAAAAAGCAAACCGTCATTGTCAGTATCAAAATTATCTGAAACATATTGTCTAAAAATCTCGTCTGGAAAATTTTTGGAATTCAATTCAACACCATCCGTTGTTTCCGCGTTTACGCCAATGCCGCTTGTGACCGCGGCCATAACCATAGCTGCCGTAAACGCAGTCACACGCTTAAAAAATTTTCTATTCATTATAAATCCTCCAATGCAATAAAAATTTTGCTTTCACCATTTTATCACATTTAGATACATTTTTCAATAATACTTTGTCAAAAATATTATTAATTTACCTTATTTTGTATATTTATCTAAATTCTATATATTTTTTATAAATCATTTTGTTTAAACCGTATTAAACGTTAATAT
>CAMWVF010000385.1 GCA_947177545.1 uncultured Clostridia bacterium
GTTTTCAGCCGCATATTAGTAATAATAGTTTTTCACGGAAATTTTGGATTATACATTTTATTTTCCATGCAAAATTTTTTTGCGGAATTTTTTGCGATATTGCCTAAATTTGTCAAAATGCGTACCCTTTATATTAAGAGCACGCATTTTTATTTTGCTATTTAATAGGAATATTATCGCAACAGTAAAATAAATCAGCAGCGAACAGTAGTCCACAATAGTGGTGTAAACGACGTATCCCGAAAATTTAAGGGTATGTATTTTTATATTTTTCGGCAGTCAAAGTCCCAATGCCTTTGAAGCTATGGCAAAATATACAAAAAGCGCAAGAGCGTCCACAATCGTAGTTATGAAAGGACTTGCCATTACAGCAGGGTCAAAACCTATCTTTTTTGCAAGCATAGGAAGAGAACAGCCCACCAGTTTTGCTGTCACTATAACGCAGAAAATAGTTGACGCCACAATGCCGCCTATCGCCGCGCTCTTGCGGTCTATAAGCATGACCTTTCCAAATGAAATGACCGCTATAGTCGCAGCGCACATTATTCCCACCCGAAGCTCCTTCCACATGACCTTGAAAATGTCGCGGAAGCTTATCTCGTTAAGGGAAAGACCGCGGATTATCGTTACCGAAGCCTGACCTCCGGAATTTCCTCCCGTATCCATAAGCATGGGTATGAACACCGTCAATGCAGGAACAACTGCCAGCGCGTCCTCAAAGTGAGCAAGGATAGTCCCCGTAAACGTCGCGGACACCATTAACAGTATCAGCCATGGTATGCGCTGCTTGTATATTTTGAATACTCCAGTTTTCATGTACGGCTTTTCCGAGGGAAGCATAGCCGCCATCTTTTCAATATCCTCCGTGTCCTCATCACGGATAACGTCCATAGCGTCGTCGAACGTGACAATGCCGACGATACGGTTTTCATTGTCCACAACGGGTATTGCTGCAAAGTCGTATTTAGAAAGCGCACGTGCAACTTCCTCCCTGTCATCGTGGGTCTTTACAGAAATAACATTGCTTTCCATAATATCCTCGACCCGTGTGTCGCCGTCCGCCACAAGCATATCCAGGACGGTAACAATTCCCACAAGCCTGCGGTGTGAGGAAATAACGTAACATGTGTAAACCGTCTCCTTAACAAGACCGATTTTTCGTATCTGCTCAAAGGCTTCCTTAACTGTAAGGTTGCGTTGGAAGTACACAAACTCCGTGGTCATAACAGAGCCCGCGCTGTCCTTGGGGTAATTCAAAAGCTGGTTTATCTGCTTTCGCGTGTCGCTGTCGATATTTTTCAGAATACGGGACACAACGTTTGCAGGCATTTCCTCAATAATATCAACGGTATCGTCAAGGTAAAGCTCGTCGATAACATACCGCAGCTCCTTATCGGAAAACGCATTGATAAGTGTCATCTGTGTGTCGCTGTCCATGTAGGTGAAAGCCTCCGCCGCGGTTTCCTTTGGCAGTATGCGGTAAAGCAGGATAAGCTTTTTTTCGTCAAACTCCGCCGTCTCCTTCAGTTCCTCAACAAACACAGCAATATCCGCAGGGTTCATTTCCTGCAATTCGCCTTTTAGCTGCACGAATTTTTTGTTTTCAAGCATCTCGAGAGCGTACTCCAGAGCAACTTCTTTTTCCATAAAAAGACCTCCTAATCTAAGATAGACAAGAAGGCATAAAAGTACAAAGCAATATAGGGACTTCAAGGGAGACCTGCAAGACGCAGTCCCACGGCTGCTTGCTGTCAAGGCTGCTTGCCGCCAAAAAGTCCATAACAAAACAAATTTAACGGCAGTGAAACAGAGATACGGACGGGTAAACGTCTGCTCCAAAGCCGCAGCTTCGCGGTTTTATGCCATTACCGTTACCGGCGTCCATACATTTCACTCCTTTTTTAATTTTAAAGTAATTTAATTATACAATATTTTTGCGTCCCTGTCAAGGACGAGGCAAAATAATTTATTTCGGAGTACGGTTCCGCAGAGGACTGGTCTCCCGTCCCGTGGGTACACAATAAATTTTCAAAATCCAACGGGCGGACTCGTAAGCAAGGAGACCACGCCCCTGCAAAATGTATAATAAAATATTATTTTATCTGCAAAAACAGCTTGTTCTGCAAAGCCGCGTCCGTCTCGAACCGTCCCCGCAGAGTAACCGTAGCCGTCTTTGCTGAGGGCTTTTTTATACCCCTTGCGGTCATGCAGCTATGGCTTGCCTCAATGAAAACAGCAACGTCCTCCGAACCGCTTGCAAGCTGCATAATTTCCGCAATATCCGAGCCGATACGCTCCTGCAATTGTAGCCGCTTCGCCGCCATATCCGCAATGCGGGCGATTTTGGAAAGTCCTAAAACACGTCTCCGCGGGATATAAGCAACAGTAACTTTCATGTCGTACATCAGCGCAAGGTGGTGCTCGCAGTAGGAAAAAACCTCGATGTCCCGCACGATAACGATATCGTTTTCGGTGTATTTCGTCTCAAAGGACTGGTCGAACATCTCCGCAATTTCGGCGTTGGTGTAGTTCA
>CAMWVF010000386.1 GCA_947177545.1 uncultured Clostridia bacterium
CCATAGTTATATGCGACCCTGCGCCATTCGACCAGACGGTAAAGCTCCGCAGCGACACAATGATAACGGCGGCGATTTGGGACATAATCCTCTACGAGGACAAAAGCAAGTACGAGGCTGACTTTGACATGATAATAGTCCCCGAGGTGGACGTTGAGCAGCACGGTACAAAGCTTTTCGGCAACGGTCTGAGCTTTGAACACGAGTCCATTTTAGGCTCGGGGGTACAGTTTTACTATGATGAGAGCATAAAGTCCTACAGGGTGCCGTCCAACCCGAAATACTTCACATATTCGCCCTTTATAGAGGACGTTTCCCGCGTGGGAGAGCGTTACACACTTACGGTGGGGTACGTTTCACCTACTCCCGCGTGGCTCACGCTGACCTCAGACGATGCTCCGGAACCCGAAAAGTACGTTGAGTACGTGGTCTCAAAGCGCGGCAATGAAATGACGCTTGTTGCTATACATGAGTCGGAGCTGAAGGTCGAGTCGCCGCACGGTCTGTAATCTGCTGACAGTTTTATTTGGCTTTGAGGTCGTTGCAAATATCCGTAATATCGTCTATAAGAATATCAAGTGTACCCGCATGCTTTTCGGAAATTTTCGCCATTAAGCCGAAAAAGTTTTGGACGGTCTCAAACATGACCTCGTATTGGTCAATGCTGTAAGAGCCTGTGTGAATGATTATCAAAGCTTCAGTCAAGGCTTTGGCTGTCTGTACTTCGTCTTCCAGTTTGTTTCTTACGTCCTCTAAAGTTTTTTTCATGGTAAATTTTCCTTTCGGTTTGGATTTGATATAATTATACTGCGTTGTAACGCATAAATCAATAGGCAATACGCACAAAGTTGTAATGCATATTATGTACAATTTATACGTTGTAACTTATTGCCTATCTGTTGTATAATATTAGGAGGTGTTGTAGTTGGCGGTAACAAAATCGCAAATGGAAGCAAACAAAAAATATGACAAAGCCCATTTTAAATACCAATCTGTAAAGCTTAAAATATCCGAATACGAAAAGCTGAAAGAGGCATTGGATGTCTCAAAAGAGCCTATGAACACATTTTTAAGAACGGCTATAATGAAAAGGGTCGGAGAATTTGTTGAAACGGCTGACGAAAGCCAAAAAACGGAGAAAGACCTGTAGGGGAGACATGGGTCACGTTCCATACAACAAAGTTAGTTTATGTATTGATATAATTATAATCTATTTGCGTAAATATATCAATTGGCAAACCAAACAAATATATTTGCGTAAATATGTGTATTTTATATATTTGCGCAAATATATAAATGTGCTATAATGTAATTGAACGGAGAGGTACTCTATGTCACCAACCAGCAAAGCACAGCAGAAAGCCGTGCATAAATACGTAAAAAATAATTATGACAGGGTAAATTTAACGTTATACAAAGGGTTAAAGGACAAAATAAAATCCCACGCAGAGCGGCAGGGAGAGACCCTTAACGGATTCATAAACAGGTCGATAGCCGAGACAATGGAACGTGAGGGCGAGCCGTTGCCGCAGGGAAAGAAAACAGAGAACGACTTGTAGAGGCGGGGCAGTCTGCATTGACACGCTCCCGCTTGATAAAACAGAGAACGAAAAATAAAAGGACGGCAGACACATCCGCAAAACAAAATTTTTTTCATTGTAAATTTTCCTTTCTTTTTGGGTTTGATTTAATTATGTCGCAAATATTAGCTACAGTCAATAGTATATATCGCCAAAATTTGCGATGTTATTTTGTAATACAATATAAATAAATGCTGAAAGGACGCATATACAATGCCGATAAGCTATTCAAAACTATTAAAAATATTTGAGGAAAAAGGCATAACTTCATATACTGTCACAAAAAAAGAAAAAATTATCGGTCAGGCAACTTGGAAAAAAATCCATGAGGGCGGACATATTGATACAAGAACTATTGAGGCTCTTTGCAAGTATCTGAATTGTCAGCCCGGGGACATAATAGAATACGTCGAACAAGAAAATACAGAATAACTGTCAACTATCAATCGTCAACTAAAAACTATAAAAATGGAGGTAATTTATATGTCAAGCGAAATCAGAGATGTAAATTTATGGGAAAGCGGTGAAACCAAGATACAGTGGGTAAAGGCTAATATGCCCCTGCTCCGCGGTATCGAGGAGGAGTTTTCCGCAAGCAAGCCATTTGCAGGTATCAAGGTTGCGCTTTCCGTGCACCTTGAGGCGAAAACTGCGTACCTGTGCCGAGTACTGGCGGCAGGCGGCGCGGAAATGTACGTCACCGGCAGCAATCCGCTCTCCACACAGGACGATGTTGCGGCGGCTCTTGTTCACGGCGGACTTAACGTTTTTGCGTGGTATAACGCTACCGACGAGGAGTACCACCGTCACACGTCAAAGGTGATAGAGGCGGGTCCCAATATAATCATTGACGACGGCGGCGACCTTGTGAGCCTTATCCACAACGAGTACCCCGAAAAAATAAAGGACGTTATCGGCGGCTGCGAGGAGACTACCACGGGAATTA